>CALYOL010000134.1 GCA_945231345.1 uncultured Porphyromonadaceae bacterium | reverse complement strand
GGTAGTTCAGCTGGTTAGAATACCTGCCTGTCACGCAGGGGGTCGCGGGTTCGAGTCCCGTCCGCACCGCTGGAGAGAGGAGGATGAGTAATTGTTAATCTTCGGATTGCGTTACTCATCTTTTTTTTGTGCTTACTCTTTTTCGTATTTATCACAAAGTATTGCATAAAATAAAAATTGTGATTAACTTTGCGAAAAATAGTAACATTTAATCATTAAAATCATGGGAAAATTTATCCAAGACTTCAAAGAGTTCGCTATGCGCGGCAACGTGATTGACATGGCGGTCGGTGTTATAATCGGTGGTGCTTTCGGCAAAATTGTCACTTCACTCGTTAACGACGTTATTATGCCGGCTATCAGCCTCTTCACCGGTGATGTTAACTTCACTAACCTCAAATGGACTCTCCGTGACGCTGTTGTCAACGAGGCAGGCGAAACTGTCAGTGAAGCCGTTAGCCTACAATATGGTATGTTTATCCAAAACATCGTAGACTTCCTTATCATCGCTTTGTGCATCTTCGTCGCTATTCGCATGCTCAGCAAACTGAAAAAGAAAGAGGAAGAAGCTCCGGCTGCTCCTGCTCCGGAACCGGCACCTTCTGCCGAAGAAAAGCTCCTCACTGAAATACGCGACCTTCTGAAAGAAAAGAAATAATGAAGCCTATTTTCCTCATCGGTTTCCCTGGTTGCGGTAAATCCACTCTCTGCCGAAGCATTCAGCGGCTTAAAGGAATTGATGTGATTGACCTCGACGACTATATCGTAGAAGCCATCGGCATGTCTATTCGGGAATATTTCGCTGCTCATGGAGAGAACGCTTTCCGCAAAATTGAACGGGAAAAACTTATTGAGGTCGCTAATAGGCAAGACATCATTGTGGCATGTGGCGGTGGTGCCCCATGCCACTTCGACAATATCGACATAATGAACCGTGCAGGTGTCACTATTTGGCTCGATGCACCGGTTTCTATCCTTTTCAGCCGACTCGCTCGGGGTAGGCACAAAAGGCCGCTTATCGCCGCTATGAACGACGAACAGCTCACTGATTACATCACTAACACCCTTAAGGAGCGTAGCAAATTCTACTCTCAGGCTCAACACGTCTTCTCTTCAGCCCTTCTCGAGTCTGAGCAGGAACGTGACGAGACTGCTAAACGGTTTATTGACTCTTTTCTAACTTAAATCGATATGACACAGTTTGCCGAAAATGAAATTGTAATGCCGAAAATGAGTGAAATCCCTACACAACACCGAATTTTCAGCATCGGACTCCCTAAATGTAACAACTCCTCGGAAAGGCGTTTTCCCCTTACTCCGGAGGCGGTTAATATCCTCGTTGAACGAGGTTTTACGATTAAAATGGAATCCGGGGCGGCTGACGTTATTCACTATTCAGACAATAATTATTCTCGGCAAGGAGCCAAAATCGTTTCGCGCGACGAATCGTTGCTATGCGACATTGTAATCCACCTTGCACCACTTGAAAGGCAAGACATTTGCAAACTCCGCCGTGGTGCCCTTTTGCTCACTCTCCTTCACCTTGACTGCCAGTCGCCGGAATACGTCAGGGCGCTTATTGAACGCGGCATTATATCCGTGGCAATAGACCTAATCTGCGATGACCGCGGAAACAAGCCGTTTGCGGACATTATCAGCGAAATTGACGGTCGCGCTTCCATCGCCATCGCTTCTTCTCTTCTTGCCGACTCGATAAACGGCAAGGGAATCCTCCTTGGAGGAATCGCCGGAATCCTCCCCTGCGAAGTCACAATAATCGGCTCAGGTATAGCCGCTATCGCTGCCGCACGCTCCGCAATTGGTGCCGGTGCATTGGTCAGGATGTTCGACAGCGACACTTACAGGCTGCGCTCTGCCCTGAAGGAGCTCGGTGTGCTCGCTATTGGTGCTGCAATGCACCCAAAAACCATCGAAAAGGCTTTCGCTTCTGCTGATATTATCGTCATGACAGACGTCGCTCACCAGCCTAAATACGGCTCGGATATGGTGGCTACCATGAAAAAAGGTGTCATTACTTTCGACATCAGTACAGCAGAGGGCAAATCATTCCCATCTATGCCCACAATCGACCTCAGCGCGGCAAAGCCCGGCGACAACAGTATGGACGGCTCTACACGAGTCTGCTACATCCACTCAGGAAGCGCTGTCCCGCGTACTACCGCCATGGCGCTCAGCAATACGTTCATCACAATGCTCGACGATATCGTGACTCTGGAAGGCGTTTCTAACGCTATTCAGTTCTCGCCGGGGCTACAAAAGGCTGTCATTACTTTCCTCGGAAAAGTCACTAACAGAGACGTCGCGGATATCGCTCACATGAGGCATGTAGACATCAGCTTACTGCTACAATTCTCTTAGATTTATGGCTAATAGAAAATTTTACGTCGTTTGGGCTGGAGAAAACCCCGGAATTTACGATTCCTGGGAGGAATGCAAGCTACAGGTACTTGGGTATCCCGGAGCAATTTACAAGGCTTACAGCTCACAGGAAGAAGCCGTAGCCGCATATCGCGGCGACCCTGCTGAACAGCTCGACATTATTCGCCAAATTTCTCAGCATAGAAACAATATTATCAACTACGAGGCTTTCCCGGAAATTCGTCTTGATGCTATTGCTGTTGACGGTGCTTGCTCCGGCAATCCGGGGCTCATGGAATACCGTGGCGTAAGGGTTCGGACGGGCGAAGAAATTTTCCGGGTCGGTCCGCTGCAAGACGGTACTAACAACGTCGCTGAATACCTCGCTCTCGTCCACGCTCTCGCTTTGCTGCACAAGGCAGGAGACAATCTAACTCCTATCTATTCCGACAGCCGAAACGCACAAATGTGGATTAGAAACCGTGCTCACCGCTCCACTCTCACTCACACGAAAAATAACGCCAAAATTTTCGAGCTTCTCGCGCGGGCTGACCATTGGTTGCAGACTCACACCACTTACAACCCTATCATCAAGTGGGAAACTGACAAATGGGGCGAAATCCCCGCAGATTTCGGCAGAAAATAAAGACTTTTATAAAACAATAGCGCCCGGGCTTACTCGCTCGGGCGCTAATATTTTAGTTAAGTCTTGCGCTTAGTCGTTCCAAGTGCAGGATACAAACTCAAACTGACCTTTGCCTACTACCTTGTAAACAATAGAGTAGCTTGTGCTTGAGCCATTATATACTACAAAGTTGATTGTATATAGCAGGTCTATTCCGTCCATTGGTGCTGCATCCGGATAGAGCTTTGACAGTGCACCGGGACATACTTCGCTTTCAAAGCGCTTCTTCATCAGTGCTACAACCTCATCATCTTCCATTCCTTCATATCCGCTTGCACACTGCTTGCGTGCTGATGCGGCACGGAGGTCCACATTTCCCTGGTATGCTGAGCAACCTGAGTAATATTCGTTATTTCCGTAAGATGTTACATAGCCAACTCCTGAAGTGATGCTGCTTGACGCAAACTGTGGTACGTCTACATTTTCATATACCCAGTCTGTACATGTCTGGAAGAAGGTCTTGGATGGCTCCAGATTTTTGCCCGCTGGCAAGTTGATTACCACGCTCGGGTCAAAGATAAACTCATTCTTCACAAGTGCAAACTGTGCCTTTGCCGTATTGCGGATGGCGAATTTCCATTCTGCGCCGTCAAATGTGCACTCGCTGCAGTTCAGGATTGTTGTCTTGCTTGCACTGTCATACAGCTTATATGCTACATATTCCACATCATCTGCCTGTGCGTATGGGAACTTGTTCTTCAGGTAGATTGGCAGGTAAGTAAATAGGGTAGTGGAGTTGAAATCCTTGATGCCCATTGACGCATAGTCTTCGCTGCTTAGAAGTGTCACATCTGCTGCGCTCCATGCGCTGCCATTATATGTGTAGATAACTTCATGTGCATCTGATGCGATTTCTACGGCGCGTGAGCTGCGGCTTGCTGCTGAATAGCCGGTAACTATCATATTTACGTATTTTGAGCCTGACTTTGAAGTGATATAGCCTGTGAATGAGCCTACTGTTCCGTTCATTGCCGTAAGCTGCTCTTTCATGTCTGAGCTTGGCCAGTAAAGGCTGCCCTGTACTGCTTCTGTTCCGTCTACTATTATGTTGAAATAGTTTCCTGATACAGATAGTGTACCGCTGATTGTCGCATATATTGCATCAGGCATCACATATCCTTCGCCTAATAGCTCTGCAATGAGAGCCTCAAGCTCTGAAGTTGTGTATACCTTTGGTGATGGGTAAGACGCGCTCTGTGTTCCCACTTTTTCTATATCTGTAGTGGCGGTAAGCTGCTTGCCTGTGTTGTATACAGATACTGTCGCTGAGAATTTCACCTGGTCGCCTATGCTATATGCTGTATCGTCAAAGCTGCTGCCTGCATAGTATAGCATTGAGCCTGTTTTGTCTGATACTACAAAGCCGCGTGAGCACTTTGCCATCACTACGCCTGCTACGTCTACTGCATCGCCTGCCGCTGCGCTGCCAAGTACTGAAGACATTTCAAAGCTCGGAGTTGGGGTCGGCTCATCACCGCCGCCTGGCTCTTCGCCTCCGCCTGGCTCATCGCTGCCGCCCGCATTGAATATCGGGTCTTGACCGGCTTCATTGTATGATACCACTACATAGTCGCCGCTCTGTGCGTCTGGGAACTGGCTTTTAAGTATTTTTGGCAGATAAGATGATGCCTTCTTTGACGGTGAGAACGCTGTTACATAGTCTGTTTCGCTTTCCCAAACTGTCTGATAGTCTGCTTCTGACACTGCGTAAGACTGTGATGCACATACTCCGGCTACCACCGCTGGCGCATTTTCTGATGTCTCGTAAGTCACCTTTACATAAGAGCCGTTGCTAAGACCGATTAGGCTGCCTGAGCTCGTTGTATGAAGGTTGTTTAGATATGCAGGCACATACAGGCTTGCAGGTGCAAGTTCTGTAAAATAGCCGTTCGCTACTGCCTGGAGGGCATTGTAATACTCTTCGCCACCGCCGGCTTGCGCGTCAAGTTTCTTTGCGATGAGGATATTATCATCAAGGGTCGCGATTTACTTATAGTCTG
>CALYOL010000133.1 GCA_945231345.1 uncultured Porphyromonadaceae bacterium | reverse complement strand
CTCTATTCTCTATTCCCTCTCCGATAGCTCAAGCCAACGCATTTCCAGCTCATCTATCTCATTCTTCACCGCCTCATACCTTGCAGCCTTTGCTGCTACATCTTCGAGTTGCTCGCCCGAATTGAATAGCGCATCAAGGGCTGATTTCTCCTCATTTAGGCTCTCAAGCCGTGACGTTATCTCCTCAAACTCCTTTTTCTCCTTATACGTCATTTTCGCCTTTCTTTCTGCGCGTTGACGCTCCTGCTTGCCCGGCTCTTTTGCCGGAACAGCCTGCTGAGACTTCTGCTCCGATAGCCATTCTCTATACTCCGTATATGTCCCCGGAAAATCCTTTATCACACCATTTCCCTGAAATACAAATAGGTGGTCCACTATCGAATCAAGGAAAAAGCGGTCGTGGGATATTACTATCACACAACCCTTAAACTCCGACAGATAATCCTCCAGAATGCCCAGCGTTACTATATCCAGGTCATTCGTCGGCTCATCAAGGATTAGGAAATTCGGGTATCGCATCAACACCGACGCAAGGTGCAGGCGTGCACGCTCACCACCACTCAGTTTGTATATGTATTTCTGCTGGTCGGCGGGCGTAAACAGAAAGCGTTGAAGAAACTGCATCGGTGCTATATGCACTCCTTCATTATAGGTAATATCTTCTGCTATATCAGTAATTGCATCTATCACCCTCTTGCTCTCGTCAAAACTTATCCCCTCCTGAGAATAATAGCCAAACTTTACTGTTTCGCCCACATTCCACGTCCCGCTGTCCTGGGGCACAAGTCCCTGAAGCATCTTTATGAACGTTGACTTTCCCACTCCGTTTTCGCCTATTATTCCCAACTTTTCATAGCGAGAGAATATATAGTTAAAATCATCAAGGATTATTTTGTCTCCAAATCGCTTTGATATATGCTCTGCCTCGAATATCTTTGACCCTATATAGCTCGACTTCACCTCAAGTGCTACATTTTTCTCTGTCAGGTCTATGCGAGACCGGTCTTTCAGGTCATAAAACGCATTTATGCGGTAGCGCGCCTTGCCTGCGCGTGCCTGGGGCTGACGGCTCATCCAGTCCTGCTCCTTTCGTAGCGTATTTTTTACCCTCGCAAGCTCCGCACTCATCGCATCTATCCGCTCTGCTCGGCGCCGGACGTAGTAGTCGTAATTACCTTCATAGCCATAAACATTCGTCCGGTCTATCTCTATTATCTTGTTGCACACTCGGTCAAGGAAATACCTGTCATGGGTTACGAGAAGCAACGTCATGCGGCTCCGCTTAAGGTAAGCCTCAAGCCACTCTATCGAGTCTATATCCAAGTGGTTTGTCGGCTCGTCAAGGATGAGAAATTCCGGCTCGTCAAGGATTACTCGCGCCAGCGCAAGACGCTTTTTCTGACCTCCTGACAGCGAACCAACCTTTTGCGTCAGGTTCGTGATGCGAAATTGAGTCAATAGCTGTTTCAGACGGTCTTCATAGTCCCATGCAGAGGAAGCGTCCATCTCTTGCATCGCCGATAGCATCTCTTCCTGATTTCCGGAGATTACAGCAAGCTCATACGCCGACACCGCCTTTGTCACAGCACTTTCATGCGCAAATGCCGCCTGCAATACACTCATCTCGCCGTCAAGCTCCGGTGTCTGCTCCAGATAGCCCACGCGTAAGTCATTCCGATATACTATATCCCCACTGTCAGCTGACTCTATTCCTGCAAGGCAGCGCAACAGCGTTGTCTTTCCCATTCCGTTCTTCGCGATTAGGCCTATCTTGTCGCCCTCAAATATGCCGAGCGTGACATCTTGAAATAGTACTCGGTCGCCTACGCTCTTCGTGAGCGAATTTATTTGCAGTATGCTTGCCATTATCTCTTCTTGTTCAGTGCTTCAAGCATTATTTCTATTCGGCTTCGTATTTCCTTCAGCCTTTCTACTACCTCAAATCGCTTATCCACGCCCTGGCGGTTGCGCCTCAGCTCCTGCTGCGCCGCCTCTATCTTTAGTCCCTTTTCATGAATCATATACCTTATCATGTTGATGGTCTCGATATCCTTGGGCGTATAATACCGCTGACCATTCTCACGAAATGGCTTGATTATGGTAAACTTTGTTTCCCAAAAACGCAGTGTCGATGCCGGGATGCCCGTTATCTCCACCACTTCACGCATCTTATAATACGTTTTCTCAATAGAATCGTCGTCCTTTCGTCGCATAATCTTCTTTATTTTAGTCCATTACGTGAGCAGCCGCATCTGCAGCCCTTATCATGTCTGCATACTGCTCGGGAGTTAAGTCTTGGAAATAATAATGTACCGGATTTTGGGGTACCCCATTATGACGCACCTCATAATGCAGATGTGAACCTGTCGACTTTCCGGTGTTGCCTACTCGTCCTATATAGTCGCCGCGTTTCACTTTCTGACCGGCTCTTACGTCTATCTTGCTCAGGTGTGCATAACGTGTCACATAGCCATAACCATGGTCTATCTCTATCAGATTGCCATACCCGCTCTCCCAGCCCGCCGACAAAACTGTCCCTGCACCGGTACAATACACCTTCGTCCCTATTGCCGACGCAAAGTCCATCCCTTCATGGAATTTTGTAGTGCCATACACTGGGTCTACTCTATACCCATAGCCCGACGCCATCTGCTTCATATCTTTCGACGATATCGGCTGGATTGACGGTATATGAGCCAGACGCTCCTGCTGTGTCGACGCCATCTCGCGTAGAGCGTCAAACGACTTTATCTGAGTATATATCATCCGCTCAAGCATATCTGCCTTATTATTAACGTTCGTCACAAGGTCCCCGTCACTCATGCTCCGGTACGCCTCATTCCGCTCAAGGCCCGCATAGCGTTTGCTGTCTGTTATCGGGTCTGCCTGCATCATTACACGGTAAAAATTATTGTCGCGCTGCGCTATATCCTCCATCACTGTGATGGCTACTTCAAGACGGCTCTCTACATCTTCTACCTGATTCCGCAGTCGCTCATTCTCCTCGCGTAGCAGCTTCTCCTTTGGCAAGTCTATCCAATAATACAACCCAAGACACAGCAACATCACCACACCGGACACCTCCAGCACAGCCTTTACTGTCTCCCAGACTCGCTTACGTCGTGATATATCTATTTTCACATACGAGTCTGTTTCCTCATCATATTTATAATAGACCTTTTCTGACATGCCTTTGAAACATGTTTTATAAAAATATTTTGCAAAAATAATCAAAAAATAGTAATTTTGCAGATTATTTATGACAAGTTTTTTTATTCTTATCGATAATTCTTTTTAACTACATATTTTAAGATGCTCACAGCCAAAGAAATACGCGAGTCTTTCAAGACTTTCTTCCAGAGCAAGGGTCACCACATCGTCCCTTCTGCTCCTATGGTCATCAAGGATGACCCTACTCTAATGTTTACCAATGCTGGTATGAACCAATTCAAGGACATTATTCTCGGCAATGCCGCCCCTAAATATCGTCGCGTCGCGGACTCGCAAAAATGTCTTCGCGTGAGCGGTAAGCACAACGACCTCGAAGAAGTCGGGCTCGACACTTACCACCACACTATGTTTGAAATGCTCGGTAACTGGTCGTTTGGAGACTATTTCAAGAAAGACGCCATCGACTTCGCTTGGGAATACCTCGTCGATGTTCTACACCTTAACCCTGAGCATCTTTACGCTACCGTCTTTGAAGGCTCTCCCGACGAAGGCCTTGAGCGTGACAACGAAGCCGCTGCTATTTGGGAAAAACATCTCCCTAAAGACCATATCATTAACGGTAACAAGCACGACAATTTCTGGGAAATGGGAGATACAGGTCCTTGCGGCCCTTGCTCTGAAATCCACATCGACCTCCGCGACGACGCTGAGCGACAGAAGGTCTCAGGTGCTTCTCTCGTTAACCACGACCATCCGCAGGTTATCGAAATTTGGAACCTCGTTTTCATGCAATACCAGCGTATGGCTGACGGTTCGCTTATCCCACTCCCAGCTAAGGTTATCGACACCGGTATGGGATTTGAACGTCTCTGCATGGCACTTCAGGGTAAGCAGTCTAACTACGACACCGACGTTTTCACTCCGCTAATCAGCAAAATTGCCGAGCTTTCCGGCAAAAAATACGGCGAAGACCGACATGTTGACATCGCTATGCGTGTTATCGCAGACCATGTCCGCACTATCGCTTTCTCTATCGCTGACTCACAGCTCCCTTCTAACGCTAAAGCCGGATACGTCATCAGGCGTATTCTCCGACGCGCAGTTAGATACGCTTACACTTTCCTTGAGCAGAAATCTGCTTTCATGTATCAGCTCATCGACACTCTCATCGAAAATATGGGTGAAGCATACCCGGAACTCCCCGCTCAGCGCGAGCTTATCGTTAAAGTCATCAAGGAAGAGGAAGACTCTTTCCTCCGAACTCTCGAAAACGGTATCAGACTCCTCGACAGTGCTATCTCACAGGCTAAGGCTGCCGGGAAAAACGAAATCTCAGGTAAGGAGGCTTTCGTTCTTTACGATACTTACGGCTTCCCGCTCGACCTTACTCAGCTCATTCTAAAGGAAAACGGCATGACGCTTAACCAGGCTGAGTTTGACTCTGAAATGCAGGCGCAGAAACAGCGCGCTCGTAATGCCGCTGCTGTTGAGGCTACCGACTGGGTTGTCGTTAGAGAGGGTGAACAGCAATTTGTCGGTTACGATAACACTTCCGTTGCTGCTCACATTCTCCGATACAGAAAAATCAAACAGAAAAATCAGGAATTTTTCCAGATTGTATTAGACCAAACTCCTTTCTACGCTGAAATGGGAGGTCAGGTAGGAGACCGTGGCTCGCTCACTTCCGGTGACGAGAAAATAGACATCTTCGACACTAAACGAGAAAACGGCATGGCGGTACACCTCGCTAAGCGTATTCCTGCCGATGTTGAGGCTACTTTCATCGCTGCCATTGACGAAAAGGCAAGACTCGCTACTTCTTGCAACCATACCGCTACTCACCTCCTCCACCAGGCTCTTAGACAAGTCCTCGGTACTCACGTTGAGCAGAAAGGCTCTTTCGTTAGCCCTGAACTCCTCCGCTTCGACTTCTCTCACTTCCAGAAAGTTACTCCTGAAGAGCTCCGTG
>CALYOL010000132.1 GCA_945231345.1 uncultured Porphyromonadaceae bacterium | reverse complement strand
CATGGTTGAAGAGGATGCCGGAACAACAATACATTCCATAAGCCTCACGGTATTCTTTTACAATCCAGTGGGCGTATAGCTTAGCCACTGCATACGGTGAGTAGGGGTGGAATGGGGTGTTTTCGTTTTGAGGCACTTCTTCAACTTTGCCGTAAAGCTCAGATGTAGAAGCCTGATATATGCGGCACGTCTTTTCAAGTCCGACCTGACGCACACCCTCAAGGATACGCAGCACGCCAATAGCGTCTACGTTTGCAGTGTATTCAGGAGCGTCGAAAGATACCTGAACATGGCTCTGTGCAGCCAGATTGTATATTTCGTCAGGACGGATTTTGCTCAGAGCCTGGACAATGCTCATCGAGTCGGTCATGTCGATGTAGTGCAGGTGGAAATTCTTGTGTCCCTCGATATGTGCGATACGTTCTCTGAAATCAACAGATGAGCGACGGATTACGCCATGAACGTCGTAACCTTTATCCAGGAGAAACTCAGAAAGATAAGAGCCGTCTTGCCCGGTGACACCTGTGATAAGAGCCGTTTTCATTATTTTTTATTTTTTTTATTTTTTTTGTCTTGACCATAGCCATAACCATAGCCATAACCGTAGCCATAGCCATAGCCGTATCCGTAACCATATCCATATCCGTGTCCACGGCTTGAGCGAGCACCGTTGAGGATAACAGCCATGTGGTTAAACTTGTTGTCGTTGTAATACTTCTGAACGTCAGGGAGGAGTGAGCGGTCGAGGAGTCCTACGCGGATGATGAAGAGAGTCATATCAACGTAAGGAGCTGCGATAGAAGCGTCTGCTACGATTTCTACAGGCGGACAGTCGATAATCACCAGGTCGTATTCTGCGCGGAGCTCGTCGATGATTTCCTTGAGTCGAGGAGTATCGATGATTTCAGTTGGGTTAGGAGGAGTAGGACCGGAAGGGATGAGGTATAGGTTAGAAATGCCGTCGATGTTAGCGACAGTACATTCCGCAACGTCAGCCTTACCGGTGAGAATGTTGCTCAAACCTTTGGCAGAAGCCTGGTTAAGTTTAGAAGACATAGTGTGGCGTCGTAGGTCAAGGTCCAGGATAGCCACTTTATTGCCTTTAATGGCGTATGCTGCAGCAAGGTTGGCAGCGGTGAAAGTCTTACCAGAGCCGGAGTGGATAGAAGTAACCATAATCACACCTTTCTTGCCGAGTTCGTAAGATGAGGCGAGTCGAGAGACATTGCTTCGTACAACGCGGAAGGCTTCGCCAATTCCGTCGGTATAGCTTTCCTTGATGACAATGCCAAAGTCTTTCTTTTTGCGGAAGACATCGAGTATTCGTCCGATAACATTTGAAGAAAGCCCGATTTGCGGTATTTGTCCGCAGTATGGCACTGTAAGACTTTCGATATCTTTCTTGCCACGTACAGTGGTATTAGTAGTTTCACGCACGAAGATTACAGCGAAAGGTATTACTGCACCGAGAAGGATAGCCACGATGAGAATGTTCATCTTTTTAGGCGCAACGGGGAGCGATGTACCGCGGGCATAGCTGATAATTCGGGTGTTGTAAGGAGCGAAAGTCTGTCCCAGCTCATTTTCCTCGCGTTTCTGGAGGAGGTAAAGGTAAAGTGATTCCTTTACTTTCTGCTGACGTTCTACAGAGAGGAGGTATTTAGACTGAGTAGGGTTTGCAGCAATCTTGCTGTCGGCGCGATTGCGGTCTTTCTGATAGTTTGCGATTGACTGCTGTAGAGAAACAATCTGGTTTTTGACAGCGTCGAGAATGGTCTTGTGTCCGCCTTCAATCTTGATGTCGTAGTCCTTAACGAGAGGATTGTTTTCAGAAGACATGGAGATGAGAGTCTGACGCTCGAGAAGGCTCTTGTTGTAATCAGCAATCTGATTTTCAATGCCACCGTTACCTATTCCGGTGTTTGCAGGGAGGACATCGTATTTATGAGCCGGGTTAGCCATATAGTCGCGGACATATATAGCCATTTGCAGCTGGTTGTTTAGCTGTAGAATTTCATCGTCAGCCTTAGCAGCGCGATTGAGGTAAATAGAAGAAACGGCATCAACGTCGGTGATAAGGTTTTGAGACTTGAAAGAAGAAATGTCAGTATCAACGTTGCCGAGTTCCTGCTCAATAACGACGAGTCGCTCAGCGATAAACTTTGAAGTCGCCTTTGCAACCATGTTTCTGGCTTCAACCCAGCTGTTGTTGTATTCTTCGATAAGTCCGTTTATGATGTCTTCAGCTCGCTCAATTGAGGTGTCGGTATATTTAAGTCCGATGATAGATGCGTGTTCCTCAATCATTTCAGAGGTAAGACCGTCGAGGATAGCATCAGCTGTTGCAGGAATTGATGAATAGCTGACGTTCATTTTGAGTTCGTCCGCCATGTCGCCGGCAAATTTGGCGTTAGGACGGATAATGATGCGTCCAACAGGCGTGGAGATGGTGTCAATCTTGTTGATGTCGTGCTCAATAACGTCATCGTATTCCACATCGTCGCCTCCGAAGTATTTCACAAAGTCCTTAAGGGTAACAGTAGCCGCGCCTTCTTCTTTTACAGCGTAGAAATGTGCAGACTGATTTTCCTGAATGTCAAGAAATTCCACTTCGAGAGGGAGTGATTTTCCGTAAAGAGTGGTGTTTTTGAAAATGCCTTTTCGAGAATAGTTTACGTTGAGGTGGTATTTATCAACAACTTTCTCCATAATGATAGGAGACTTGATTACAAAGACTTCGTTGTAAATGTCAGAGCTTGCGGTGACGATACCCATGTCGGAAAATGCCATTGTGATGTCGTTGCCAATCTGATTGCCCTTCATGTCGTCTTTTACGAGGATTTGAGCAGTACGCTCGTATGTCTTAGGAGTGGAAAGGATGATGTATGCCGCAAAAATGAGGCAGAGGAAAACTGAGATGGCAAACCAATACCAGTTTTTGAAGCATACGGCAAGTAGTTCCTTGATGGTGATATATTCTTCCTGTTGCTGTTCAATATTCTGATTAGAAACCTGTTCTTCCATTGTTTTAGTGTTATTTCAAGAGTTTGAGCTTATTTGAATATCAATACTGCGATAGAAGTCATAAGTGAAGCGACAGACACCCAGAAAGATGCAGAGAGGACAGTGTTGCCGTTGACTATAGCAGAACGCTTTTTCATATCATTTGGTTCTACGTAAACGTAATCGTTTTGCTGAAGGTAGTATACCGGTGATTTGGTTAGGCTTTCAGCATCTGTAAGGTCTACGCGGAAAGCGGTAGGATTTCCGTCAATTTCTCGGATTACGAGCACGTTAGTGCGCATACCCTGTATAGTTAGGTCTCCAGCCATTCCGAGGGCGTCGAGAAGGGAGAGCTTGTCTCGGTTGAACACTATTCTGCCCGGATTGTTAACTTCGCCGGCTACTGTGATGGCAGTGTTTACATATTCAATCACCACTACGGCGTCTTTGACGTAGTTTTCGTTTACGAGCTTGTTTTTGATGAAAGCTGCCGCCTCAGAGCGAGTCATGCCACCAATATGGAGAGTGCCCAGTATGGGGAAATCAATGTTTCCGTTTTCATCTACTGTGTAGTAAGACACGGTGTTGTTTCCTGAATTGGTGCTAATAATGTCTGAACCGAGACGCTGCGCCACTACGGGAAGGTTAAACATAGTCGCCAATAAAGGTTCTCGAGAATTGACCACTATAGACAACTTGTCTTCAGGCATAATTTTGATAGAAGGCATCGCTGTAATTTCGCATACCTTGTTGTCTTCAAGGTTTTGCATGTAAGTCAAGTCTTTAGGAGTAGAACAGCTGCCCAACATGATTACTGTGGCGCACAGTAATACGAGGTTTTTAAGGTTCATTTTCTTTATATTCATTTTCTTTTCTGTTTTATCGTAAATTAGGCGTAATACTCGTTGTTGTTGAGTTTACGTTGGCGCTTGTGAATGTAATATGTTAGTAAAATATTTATTCCTGCATATCCGGCAACGTCGATAGCCACAAGGATTGTGACATGGATATATTTGGAAATCAGCAGGTTTGTCATAGTGAAAATTATTGAAGATACCACAATGAAAATCATAGCCCAGGTTTTAGGCACTCCAAGGGCGAGAAGCTTGTGGTGAATGTGGCACTTATCAGGCAGGAATGGGTTTCTGTGGTAGCGGATTCGATGAAGATAAACTCTCAAAACGTCGAAACACGGCACGATGAGTGGTGTAAACGCGACTACGAGTGGATTTACTCCAATGGATGAGCCAACACCTTCATGGCAAATTCTGATAGAGAGGATTGTCATGATAATGCCGATTGTGAGCGCCCCGGTATCTCCCATAAATATTTTTTCCTGCTTGCTTGGGTCGCCAAATACGTTGTAATAGAAAAATGGGACGAGAGTGCCCAGAGTGGCAAATGCCACGAAAGCGTAGAAATATTCTTGTGCTGTGAAGAATACAATACCGTAATAAAGGCAAGCCACTGCGCTGAGTCCTGATGCAAGCCCGTCGATTCCGTCAATGAGGTTTATAGCGTTTGTGATATACACGGCAACGAGAATGGTTAGCCCCCATCCAAGCGGTGCCCAAAGCTCGTCAATCCACAAAAATCCCCACAGATTGTCGATAGACAGTGAAGCGCCTACGAGAAATAGCGCTGCCACAATCTGGACTACAAACTTTGCACGATATTTAACACCTATAAGGTCGTCTGCCAGTCCTACGAGAAACATGAGCATCAGAGAGCACGATGCAAATGAGATGTTGACAGTGTGTTTATAAAGTTCATTTGAGAAAGTGCCTTCGTAGAAAAGCATGCTAATACCACAGATACAAGCGATTGCGAAGAAAATGGATGGCATGAAAGCCATTCCTCCAAGGCGAGGTATTGTTCCTTTGTGTATTTTTCTCGGATCCGGCTCGTCGAATAGCTTACGCCGGAATGCTATGAGCAATATTTGGGGTATAATAATACCTGTCAGCGACAGGGCTATCACAAACACCGATATCGACGATATTACCCAATAATCCATTATTAGCATTAATTAAAGTCTATATTAATTATTAATTATACAAATTTGTATAAGTATGATAGTCTTCACACAACTACCGTAATTTAATTCAGTTTGCAAATTTAGGCATTTATTTTGAATTACGCAAATTTTTGATTTTCAAGATGAAAAATTG
>CALYOL010000131.1 GCA_945231345.1 uncultured Porphyromonadaceae bacterium | reverse complement strand
GGGAGTGTTTTTTGTCTTTTGAAAAATAATTGCTATCTTTGCAGTTTGAAAGTAATAAAAACCTATTCTCGTGGAAACAAAGTATATTTTCGTGACGGGAGGAGTTGTATCTTCGCTTGGTAAAGGTATTATTTCTTCATCAGTTGCCTGCCTGCTGAAAGCACGCGGGTATCGTGTTACAATCCAGAAGTTTGACCCGTATATCAATATAGACCCGGGTACTCTAAATCCGTATGAGCATGGTGAGTGCTATGTGACAGTAGATGGTCATGAGGCAGACCTTGACCTTGGTCATTATGAGCGTTTTACGGATATTCAGACTACTCGTGCCAATAATATCACGACGGGCCGTATCTATCAGAGTGTTATTGATAAGGAGCGTCGTGGAGACTATCTTGGTAAGACGGTTCAGATTGTGCCTCATATCACAGACGAGATAAAGCGGAATGTTAAGCTGCTGGGCAATACGGGTAATTTTGATTTTATAATTACTGAGATAGGTGGCACGGTTGGTGATATAGAGTCTCTACCGTTTATAGAAAGTGTACGCCAGCTACGGTGGGAGCTTGGGAATAATTGTATTTGTATACATCTTACTTATGTTCCTTATATAGCTGCTGCGAAGGAGCTGAAGACTAAGCCTACTCAACATTCTGTGAAGCAGTTGCAGGAGGTGGGTATTCAGCCGGATATTCTTGTGCTGCGTACAGAGAAGGATATTACACCTGAGGTGAGACGCAAGATAGCGTTGTTCTGTAATGTAGCACCGGAGGCTGTTGTTCAGTCGATAGATGTTCCTTCCATCTATGAGGTTCCGATGAAGATGCATGAGCAGCATGTTGATGAGATTATTCTACGGAAGATGGGCATTGCCCCTGAAGGAGAGCCAAATATGGCTCCATGGGTGGCGTTTCTTGATAAGATGAAGAATACGTCGGGTGATGTGACGATAGGAATTGTGGGCAAGTATGTTGAGCTACAGGATGCTTATAAGTCTATCAATGAGTCTCTTTTCCAGGCTGCGACGTATGATGGTCGTCACCTTGACTTGCGTTTTATTCACTCAGAGAAGGTTAATTCGGAGAATGTAGGGTCTTATCTGTCAGACCTTGACGGTGTTGTAATAGCTCCGGGTTTTGGTCAGCGCGGGATAGAGGGAAAGTTTGTTGCGCTGAAGTGGTGTCGTGAGCATGATGTCCCGACGTTTGGTATCTGCCTGGGAATGCAGTGTATGGTCATAGAGTTTGCTCGTGATGTTCTTGGTCTAAAGGATGCAAATTCTACGGAAATGGAGCCGTCAACTCCGGATAATGTGATAGACCTGATGGAGGAGCAGAAGTCTATATCCAATCTTGGTGGCACGATGCGACTTGGGGCGTATGAGTGTAGTCTTTCTCCTGATTCGATAGCTGCGAAGGCTTATGGGACAACGAGTGTAAAGGAACGTCACCGCCACAGGTTTGAGTTTAATAATGACTATCGCGAGCGTTTTGAGGCAGCCGGGATGAAGTGTGTGGGTGAAAATCCGGCGACACACCTGGTGGAGGTAGTTGAGATACCGACTTTGCGCTGGTTTACGGGTACTCAGTATCATCCTGAGTATTCGTCAACGGTTTTGCACCCAAATCCTCTGTTCCTGAGCTTTGTGAAGGCGGCAATAGAATATAGAAACAGTAAAAACAATAAATAATAGATGGATAAAAACACCCTAATCGGCCTGCTGTTGATGGCGGGCATAATCTTTGGCTTTATGTGGCTGAATCAGCCTTCAGAGGAGGAGATAGCAGCAGCGAGAGCGAAGCAAGAACAAGTATTGGCAGAGCAAGAGCGTGAGGCAATAGCGAAGGCTCAGGAAGCAGCAAGGCCGGATTCGGTTTCGGCAGATGAGCGCAATGCCGTAGTTTCTACAATCAAGAAAATCGGAGTTGCGGACAGTGCAGGTGTGGTAAGATACAGCACTGATGACGTAAGCCTTGTTGTGAGTGGTGAGGCAATTAGTGGCACTGTAGCTGCTGCGGATACAGTGATAGGTATAGAGCGCCTGATGAATAATGAGTTTGGCGATGATTTTACTCTGACGCAGAGCAAGGCAGCGGTTAAAAATCTGCGCACGGTGCTCAATAATGCGGCGCGATTCCAGGATTTTGCGCGTCATATGGGTGGAACGGAGCAGACTGTGACGCTACAGAATGATGTTCTTGAGCTGACGTTGTCAAGCAAGGGCGGACGTATAGCGGATGCAATGCTAAAGGATTATTTCAGCTATATGGGCGGCGATACTACAAATATCCATGTGTTCCGTCCTGAGCATGCGAACTATAATTTCACGTTTACGACAGCTTCTCAGCAGCGTTTTGGCACAGACCAGTTTTATTTTACACCGGTTCAGGAAAATGATTCTACTGTGCTGATGAAGCTTGACTTTGCGAATGGAGGCTATTGGGGTATTCGGTACACACTACCTGCGGGCAGCTATGTAGCACGCATGGAGATAGTGCAAAGCAAGATGGATGCGTATTTGCCGTCGAATATGGCAACAATGGACTTCAATGTGGCGCAAAACATAATCCGCACAGAGGAAGGGCGGACATTTGAGGAGCGTCAGAGTGCTATTTACTACAAGTATGTAGGTGATTCGCCGGATGACCTTGAGTCGATGAGTGATGATAATGAGTCTCTAAATCAAAGTGTGAAGTGGATAGCATTCAAGAGCCAATTTTTCTCAACGGTATTTATTCCTCAGACGAAATTCTCGGCGGCAGAGCTGAAGTCTCATGTGGTTAAAAGCCATAATGAAATCCTGAAGGTGTTTAATGCGTCAACAGTTTTAGACTATTCAACGGGGTCTCAAAATCCGATAGCAATAGACATATATTTTGGACCAAATTTATATCCTCTGTTATCTGACCTTGGTGAACAGTTAGCCGGAGAGGATGGCGAAGACCTTGAGCTGACGGAGCTTGTACCGCTGGGGTGGCCAATCATCCGGTGGATAAGCACGCTAATCATCATCCCGGTGTTCCATTTCTTGGGTGGCTTTATCACAAATTATGGTCTTATAATCCTATTGCTGACAATCTTCATAAAGATAATAGTATTTCCGTTTACATACAAGAGCTTTATGTCGCAAGCCAAGATGCGAGTGCTTGCGCCGGAAATCAAGGAGATAAATGAGAAGTATCCGGGACAGGAGAATGCGATGAAGCGTTCTCAGAAGACGATGGAGCTGTATTCACGCGCGGGAGCAAGCCCGATGTCAGGCTGTCTGCCGATGTTGCTGCAGATGCCAGTTCTGATAGCGATGTTCTGGTTCTTCCCGTCATGTATAGAGCTACGCGGTCAGTCGTTCCTTTGGGCGACAAACCTTGCGGCTCCGGATGTGGTGTTCACGTTGCCGTTCTCAATACCATGGTATGGTGATAAGGTATCACTGTTCTGTCTGCTTATGACAGTGACGAACGTTATCTATACTCGGATAAACATGCAAAATCAGCCGGGCGGCGACTCAATGCCGATGATGAAATGGATGATGTATCTCATGCCTGTGATGTTCTTGTTCTTCTTCAATGACTATGCGTCAGGCCTAAGCTATTACTACTTCCTGTCGCTACTCATCACGATAGCTCAGACGTGGATATTCCGCCGCTGCATAAATGAGGAAAAGGTTCGTGCTGAGATGCTGGAAAATGCGAAAAAGCCAAAGAAGAAAAATGGATGGCTTGCACGCCTTGAGGAGGCTCAGCGTCAGCAGCAGGCATTACTGCGCGAACAGCAGGGCAAGAAGGGCAAAAAGAAGTAAGATAAATGCACTGAGTATCTCAATGATGGGATACTCAGTGTGCTATTATATTGATATTCTTTCAGAAAAGAAGAATACTATAGTAGCGTATAACGCAATACAGAAATAGGCTTGTGTGAAGATTTCGCACAAGCCTATTTGTTGTTAAATTATCCGCAGATTTTGCAGTTAAGGATGGCTTCGACGTAAAAGAGGTTTCTGATGTTGTTTCGAGGGATTTCCATGTCGTCGTATTCTGGATTGGCGCTGTGGAGGACGATGCGAGAGTCGTCGGCGTGGTGTTTTCGGATGTATTTAACGAGTCTGTAGTCTTCGGTGACGATGACGTAAATGTGTCCCCAAAAAATAGTTGAGATGTCTTTTACGGGTCTTATAGCAACAAAACCTCCGTCAATGATTTCCGGGTACATGCTGTCACCGCTGACGCGTACGATAATGGCGTCTTTAGAAATTCTTGGGAGAGAAATGTATCCGTTAATACGGTCTTCTGTAAACATCATAGAAAGTTCTTCGCATCCGGCTGTGACGTCAATGTCGTAAACGGGCACCCCTTGTCGTGCTAAGTCTACGAAATCACGCTCGATGACTTCGACAGTCTGTCCTGCGTCTTTTGCGTAAGGGATGTCTTTTCCGGTCTTGAGCCATTGTTTAGAGACTCCCATTTCGACGACGATACGGTTTAGGAAAAGGTCTGTAATCGGGAGTCGTCCTGTAAGGTGCTTGCAGAGGTTAGATGGGTCAATCCCGAGCCTACGGGCAAATTCAGCCTGTGAAACTTTTTTTTGCTTGATGAGGTACTTAATTCGTTCAATGATAAGGTCGTTAGCATCGTCCATAGTATAAATGTTTAGAGTTTTATGTTGCAAAGATACAATAAAAAATGGCAATATTGCTATTTTGTAGAAGAAAAATGAAAAAAAAGAGCCAAAAACGAAAAAAATTGCTTATCTTTACGTTTCCAAACTAAAACTGAAACAAAAAACAACAACAGACCTAACCATGATACGAAAATTAATAACAAAAATCATCACATTGGCGGCGATAGCAGCCATAGCGTTTCCTGTAAGCTCTCAAGAGAATAAGGGTAAAAAATTTATAGTACGCGGCATAGCGTTTTACAACCTTGAGAACCTGTTTGACACAATAAATTCCAATGGCAATTACGACCTTGAGTTCAGCCCGGAGGGTGCGCGCCAGTGGAATACTCAGAAGTATACTCTGAAAATATCGAATATGGCCCGTGTAATCACGAATATGGTGACATCGACAACACCGAACGGTCCGGCAGCGATAGGCGTTTCAGAAATAGAGAACAGGAGTGTGCTTGTAGACCTGTGCAAGGAGGTAGACCAGCAGCTGATAAAGGCGGGGAAAAAGCCATGGAACTTACAAATAGTACACCATGACTC
>CALYOL010000130.1 GCA_945231345.1 uncultured Porphyromonadaceae bacterium | reverse complement strand
GGTGGCGACTGGGAAAACCGCATCAAGCAGGAATACCTCCTCGGTATCGGTGGTATCCTCATGCTCAAGAAGCTTGGCATTAAGACACAGTTATATCACTGCAACGAAGGACACGCAGCACTACTCAACCTCCAGCGTCTCGTTGACTATATTTCTGAAGAAGGACTTGACTTCAACACCGCACTTGAAATGGTACGCAGCACTTCGCTCTATACCGTTCACACTCCTGTGCCAGCCGGTCACGACTACTTCGATGAAGGACTCTTCGGAAAATACATGGGCGAATACCCTGCAAAACTTGGTATCAGCTGGAACGACCTTATGAACATGGGTCGCGAAAATCCAAATACAAACGAGCGCTTCTCTATGAGCGTATTCGCACTCAACACTTGCCAGGAAGCAAACGGCGTAAGTTGGCTGCACGGCGAAGTATCTAAGAAAATGTTCTCCGGCATCTGGAAAGGCTACAACTGGCAGGAATCACACGTTGGCTATGTGACAAACGGTGTTCACATGCCTACTTGGGCTGCCTCTGAGTGGAAAGAATTCTACTCAAAAATCATGGGCAACAAACTCTTTGAAGACCAGAGCAACGCTGAAATCTGGCAGGCTATCAAAAACGTGCCTGATGAAGAAATCTGGGCTATGCGTATGCAGCTCAAAGAAAAATTCATCAAGTTTGTAAAGCGCGATTTCACAGCTAAATGGCTTGCTAATCAGGGTGACCCATCTGCTGTGATGGAAGTAGTAAAACGCATCAACCCTAAAGCCCTCATCATCGGCTTCGCTCGCCGTTTTGCCACCTACAAGCGCGCTCACCTGCTCTTCACAGACCTTGACCGTCTCTCTCGCATCGTAAACAACGAGAAATTCCCAGTTCAATTCATCTTCTCAGGTAAGGCACACCCGGCAGATGGTGCAGGTCAAGGACTTATCAAGAGAATTATGGAAATCTCTCGCATGCCACAGTTCCTCGGCAAGATTATCTTCCTTGAAGATTACAACATGATTGTGGCAAAACGCCTTGTGAGCGGTGTGGATATCTGGCTCAACACCCCTACCCGTCCACTTGAAGCATCAGGTACATCTGGCGAAAAGGCAGAAATGAACGGTGTGCTCAACTTCTCTGTCCTCGACGGATGGTGGTATGAAGGATATCGCTTCAATGAAAATGCCGGCTGGGCACTTACCGACAAGCGCACATTCCCAGCAGACCAGCAGCCTATGCAGGATAAACTCGATGCTGCTACAATCTACTCAATGCTCGAGAACGAAATCATACCTAAGTATTTCGCACAGAACTCAAAGGGCTACTCACCAGAGTGGATTGAATGTATCAAGGGTTCTATCGCAGACATCGCTCCACACTTCACAATGAAGCGTATGATTGACGACTATATCGACCGCTTCTACAACAAGGAGGCTGCGCGTTCTAAACGTCTCGCTGAAAATGGCTATGCTGTTGCTAAGCAGATTGTTGCATGGAAAGAAAAAGTGGCTGCACTGTGGGATGGCATTAAGGTGTTTGACGTAATCACTACAGACCACACAAACACTATCTCCGGCGACAAGTTCTCTACCAAAGTTATTGTTGACTCTAACGGTATCGGCCGTGACCTCCATGTAGAGCTCGTAGTTTACAAACAGGAGGACGGAGAGGAAAAACTCCAGTTCACAAAACAGTTTGAAGTAGTGAAGGAAGAGGGTAACGTACTGACATTCGAGCTGAATGACTCAATCGTAGATGCAGGTGTCTTCCGCTACGGATACCGTATTTACCCAACAATGAGCGAACTTCCTCACCGCATGGACTTTGCATTCTGCCGCTGGGTATAATCAGAATATATTCTCCT
Source organism: uncultured Porphyromonadaceae bacterium (assembly GCA_945231345.1). Classification (GTDB taxonomy): domain Bacteria; phylum Bacteroidota; class Bacteroidia; order Bacteroidales; family Muribaculaceae; genus CAJUPY01. The sequence continues at coordinate 3,358 of CALYOL010000130.1, read as the reverse complement.
ATAAAAACGGGCGAGTGCAAAATTGCACTCGCCCGTTTTTGATATTCTATAAGTCTTTCTGACAAAGGGACTTATTCACACTCGGTGCGGAAATAATGGTGTGCAGCGGAACACTCATGGAGAGTTTTATCGACGATTAAATGACGGTTTGCCATTGCTGAAATGGCTGTCATTTCGTGGGAAACGAGAATGATGGTGGTGTGTGGGGAGAGGGAGGATAGAATATCGTAGATACGATGCTCAAAGTGTTTATCTATGTAGCTTAGCGGCTCGTCGAGGACTAAAATTTCGGGGTCAGAGATGAGAGCACGGCCGAGGAGCCCTCTCTGCAACTGACCGCCTGAGAGCGTGCCGATAGGCTTAGAAGCGTGTTCTGTAAGTTGCACTAATTCAAGCATTTGACTTACTTTTTCATTGATGGTGTCCTTGTCGTAATTAGAGGCGAGGAGCCCGGATTCGACCACTTCCCTTAGAGTGATTGGGAAGTGACTATCAATCATATTTTTTTGCGGTAAGTAACCAATTTTGAGTCGTTCAGACGCATATTTGACACTTCCACGCGTAGGTTTGAGTAAATTGAGTATAACTTTGAGGAGAGTTGTCTTACCTCCACCGTTAGGGCCGGTGATTGCCACGAAGTCGCCCTTGAATATTGTGAACGAGATATTGTCGAGTGTTGTCTGCTCATTCCATTTGACGGTAATGGAGTCGAGGACGATGAGAGGATTATTTTGAGAGTTCATTTGAGATGTGAATAAGTTCGTCTGTGACGTTTTCGTTCATAGAGTTAATTTCGACAAAACGGGCGCCGATTTTCTCGTTTGCAGTAGTTGCTTGAGAGGCGTCAAATTCCTTTTGGAAAAGAAATACACGGCAGTCTTGAGCGACAGCCTCGTCAATTCTGTCTTTAAGCAGACCGATAGACTGTTCTTTGCCATGATTTCCAACGACAATTTGGCTAAGTCCGTAATCATGAGCGAAATAGCTGAGTGAGGGATGCCAAACTATAAAAGACTTAGAAGGAGCGATGTCAATGTTATGTTTTATAATGCTGTCGGCGGAGTCGAGTTTAATGATGAAATCTGTAAGGTTTTTACGGTAAAAGCCTTCATTTTTAGAGTCGAGACGAGAAAGTGTATTACAAACGGCACTGCCCATTTTCTTCAGGTTTTCGATGCTGCTCCAAATGTGAGGGTCAGCGTCGGTCTTGTGGTGATGGTGGTGTGAACACTCTCCATGAGTGCCGTAAAGGAGAGCAACGCTGTCGCAAAAATTTATGAGTGTGACATTTTTGCCGGATTCACTGATGCGGTCTGTCAGTCCACGCTCAAAGTCGAGCAGACCGATAGCGAAATAAACGTCAGCACTTGAGAGTTCGCGAATCTGACTGATAGAAGGCTCAAAACTTTCAGGATTGTTTCCTTTGTCCATCACGCAATATATATTGACACTGTCTGCAGCGATGGCATTTACAACAAAAATTTCCGGGGGAATGCTGACAGCAACTTTGAGCCGACCATCAGAAGTGTTTTGATTGACACAGCTATATAAAAGCGGAGCCAAAAAGAATATGGCAAAAAATTTTTTCATTTTACGTTATAAACTATTCTATGAAACTGTTTTACAAATTTGTCTAATTGTGGAATCTGACATTTTGTCATAAGCATCATTGGCACAGAAGGGAGCCCTGTCGCATACGGAGGCTGAACGTAATTGAAATCTCGGAGAGCAGTCATGCCATTACGCTCGTAAAAAGCGATTCGCCTATCAGCCATGTCACCGCTACCCGGCAGTTCAACCTCGAGAATGACATTATCTTCACCATCAGTGAGGTCATGAAAGAACTTTGCACCAATACCCCCACCCCTTTTATTATCTTCAACAGCGAAATGCTCAATATACAGGGCACCGGGAAGAGTCCAGGAAGTGATAAAGCCGATAAACTCGCCGTTATCATCAAGAGCCACATTCAAATTGAATAAATTATAATTATTAGCAATCATGTCTTCAATAGAGAGCCAGTCGCGACGTTCTTCTTCGGGAAAAGAGGAAAAATATAACGATTTTACCTTTTGAAGCATCGGGTCATTATAATCTGTAATCTGAAAAATGTGTAACATAGACTTTAAATGTGAATTTTTTACAAAATTACTAATAAATCTCGTAATTATAGTACAAAAATCCTTAAAAAACGCTTAAATAAATTTGAAATTATAGAAATAAAGTGTAACTTTGCGCAATCAAACGAATTATAACCAAATAATTATTATATCTATCATGTTACAACAATTAGACTCTCTTGACATTCAGATTTTGCAAATGCTGTCTGACAATGCTCGTAAGCCGTACCTTGAAATCGCACGTGAGACAGGAGTATCGGGCGCAGCAATTCACCAACGAATAGGAAAACTACAAGCCATTGGAATCATCAAAGGTTCTAACACTATCATTTCACCTGAATCCATAGGCTATGACACCTGCGCATATCTGGGTATATACATAAAAGACCCATCACGCTTTGATGATATAGTAGAAAAGCTACAGAAAATTCCGGAAATTGTAGAGTGCCACCTTACCACAGGTCAATATGACATTCTTCTGAAGGTATATGCCAAGAACAACGATGACCTCTATAACGTCATACACCATAAGCTACATTCGCTGGACCTTGGACGAAGCGAAACCATCATTTCGTTTAAGGAACTGTTTAAACGTCAGCTACCTATCAAGCAAAACTAATAAGTAAAAACATCCCCAAAATCCCCATATATACCCTGAGCCAGCGTGTAAATTGTGCACAGGGTGTAATTAATGGGATAGACAGGGAAATAAAGCTTTTAATAATAAAGATGCTTGACACTTTTTTATTAGACGCAGTGTCATGGGCACGACAGGCGGGAGCGATACAGATGCGCTATTTCCGTAATCGTGCCCTTGCTGTAGACACAAAATACAATGACTACGACGTAGTAACGGCAGCCGACAAAGAGTCTGACCGCCTAATCACTGAGTTCATAAAGGCAAAATATCCGAGCCACGACATAATATCAGAAGAATCAGGGGAGACACATAATGCCGGGGCAGAATATTGCTGGGTAATAGACCCACTTGACGGGACAACAAATTTCAGTGCAGGCTTGCCCTTGTTTGCAGTATCAATCGCACTTCAAAGGAATGGCGAGACAGTGCTTGGCGTGGTGTATATCCCCTATCTTGACGAGACATTTCACGCCATAAAGGGTGAAGGTGCCTACCTTGGCGAGAAAAAGATAGCGGTTTCCCAAAACGCAAGCCTTGCGCACGCAGTAGTTTCCACGGGCTTCCCTGTGGACAAAAAAGAAAATCCCGACAATAATAT
>CALYOL010000129.1 GCA_945231345.1 uncultured Porphyromonadaceae bacterium | reverse complement strand
GTGATTATCGACTCCATTTTCCAGCCGTTCAACCGTCCGGTTGACATTGAAGGAATATTAAAACAAAAATCACTTGACTAAAAATAACATTAAATACTAAATATAACGCCATGACAGACCGCAGACAATTCTTAAAAGACCTCGCAGTGATAGGTGCAGCCGCTGTTGCAGCACCTGCTGTAATGGGCTCTACACGTGACGAACTCACCGACGAGCAGAAAGCGAAAATCGCAGCTGACGCTGATAACGACTCCTTCTGGCTCGTAGAGAAAAACAAAGGACTAAAAATTACCGGTACTTTTCTCGACGAAATCTCTCACGACATACCTCACCAGAACTGGGGAGTGAAAGAGTGGGACATGGACTTTCAGCACATGAAAGCCATCGGGATTGACACCGTTATCATGATTCGCTCAGGATACCGCAAATTCATCACTTTCGACTCTCCCTACCTTCTCAAGAAAGGTTGCTACAGACCTTCACAAGACCTGCTCGAGATGTTCCTCACACTCGCAGACAAATACGACATGAAATTCTATTTCGGTCTTTACGACTCAGGTAGATACTGGGACACAGGCGACATGACATGGGAGATTGAAGACAATAGATACGTGATAGACGAAGTTTGGCAAAACTACGGTAGCCGTCACAAGAGCTTCCAGGGTTGGTATATCAGCGGTGAAATCAGCCGTGCCACCAAGGGAGCTATCGGTGCTTTCCACGCTCTCGGAAAACAGTGTAAAGACGTTTCCGGCGGGCTGCCTACTTTCATCTCACCTTGGATTGACGGAAAGAAAGCAGTAATGGCTTCAGGCGGTGAACTTACGCGAGACGACGCTGTCTCAGTACAACAGCACGAAAGGGAATGGGACGAGATTTTCGACGGCATTCACGACGTTGTAGACGCCTGCGCATTTCAAGACGGACACATCGACTACGACGAGCTTGACGCTTTCTTTGAAGTAAACAAGCGTCTCGCTGACAAATACGGCATGCAATGCTGGACAAACGCCGAGTCTTTCGACCGCGACATGCCTATCCGCTTCTTCCCTATTAAGTTTGACAAACTGCGTCTGAAACTCGAGGCTGCCGCTCGCGCAGGATACGACAAGGCTATAACTTTCGAGTTCAGCCACTTTATGAGCCCACAGTCTGCTTATCTCCAGGCAGGACATCTATATGACCGCTACCGCGACTATTTTGGCATCTGATATACAACCTGACAGCCCCTCAAAAAAAGAAAAAAATGAAGCAATATAATTTCGCATACCTCATTTTCCTCTCATTTGTGGCAGCACTTGGAGGCTTCCTTTTCGGCTACGACACCGCCGTCATTTCAGGCACCACAAACATGGTAGCGTCGCAATTCAGCCTCGACACCATAACGCTTGGATGGTATGTCGGTTGCGCACTAATCGGCTCTATTTTCGGAGTACTTGTCGCAGGAGTCATGGGCGACTATCTCGGACGTAAAAATTCCATGATAATTGCCGCAGTGCTCTTCACAGTTTCAGCCGCCGGATGTGCTATTTGCCAAGACTTTGACCAGCTCGTAGTATACCGCATCATAGGCGGCGTAGGCATAGGCATTGCATCTATCATCTGCCCGCTTTACATCAGCGAGCTTGCCGTAGCGGAATACCGCGGACGGCTCGTCAGCTGCTACCAGCTCGCCATCACAATAGGCTTCCTCGGCGCATATCTCGTAAACTTCGGGCTTCTGAACCATTCACAGACCGCTATTGCAGGCAGCAGCCTGTTCGACAAGGTCTTCGTCAGCGAAGTTTGGCGCGGAATGCTCGGCATGGAGACAATACCGGCACTACTTTTCTTCCTCGTGATATTCATCATCCCTGAGAGTCCACGCTGGCAGATACTCAGAGGCAAGGTAGATGCTGCACGCGCTACTCTTTCTCGCGTTTATCTCATCCCGGGCGAGGCTGACCACCAGATTGCAGAGTCACAGAAAGTAAGCGGAAAGACGGAGGGCGGAGAAATAAAGATGCTATTCTCTCCCGGCATTTTCAAGGCCTTGCTTATCGGTGTAGGCATCGCAATTCTCGGACAATTCATGGGCGTGAACGCTGTCCTTTACTATGGACCGAAGATTTTTGAAGACGCAGGACTGTCAGGCGGCGACTCTCTATTCTATCAGGTAATGATAGGACTCGTAAACACCGTCACCACCATTATCGCACTCGCCATCATCGACAAGGTTGGTCGAAAGAAGCTCATTTACTGGGGCGTAGGAGGTATGATAATATCACTTCTGCTGATAGCGTTCTACTTCACTTTCGGAGCAAGCCTCGGCATTTCCAGCCTGTTCCTCCTCGTATTCTTCCTCGCATATATCTTCTGCTGCGCTATTTCCATCTGCGCCGTAGTTTGGGTTATCCTCAGCGAGATGTATCCCGTAAAAGTGCGTGGAATCGCAATGAGCATCGCAGGACTGGCTTTGTGGATTGGAACATACCTCATCGGACAGCTCACTCCTTGGCTACTGCAGGCTGCTACTCCTGCCGGCACGTTTATCATCTTTGCTGTAATGTGCGTGCCATACGTTCTAATCATGTGGAAGCTCGTTCCGGAAACCACCGGCAAGACTCTCGAGGAAATCGAGCAATATTGGACTAAGAAATAATAAAAAATATACTAAAAAACATAATTACTAACAAAAAACTAAACTATGGAGGATTTTAAGAAATTAGCACAGCAATACAAGTCTGAGCTTTTAGACTCCGTACTACCATTCTGGCTCGAAAAATCCCAAGACAAGGAATTTGGAGGTTTCTTCACCTGCCTTGACCGTAAAGGCGAGGTTTTCGACACCGACAAATTCATTTGGCTGCAGGGACGTGAAGTATGGATGTTCTCTATGCTTTACAATAAGGTTGAGCACCGTCAGGAATGGCTCGACGCTGCAATTCAGGGTGGTGAATTTCTGAAGAAGTATGGACATGACGGCAATTACAACTGGTATTTCTCTCTCACTCGTGAAGGAAAACCGCTCATTGAGCCTTACAACATCTTCTCATACACTTTCGCCACTATGGCTTTCGGACAGCTCAGCATCGCAACCGGAAACAAGGAATATGCCGAAATCGCTAAAAAGACTTTCGACATTATCCTCTCTAAAGTCGATAACCCAAAAGGTAAGTGGAACAAGGCTCACCCGGGCACCCGCTCGCTGAAAAACTTTGCCTTGCCCATGATTTTGTGCAATCTCGCACTGGAAATCGAGCCTCTTCTCGACCCCGAATTTATGCAGAAGTCTATCGACGTTTGTATTCATGAAGTGATGGACGTTTTCCGTCGTCCTGAGCTTGGTGGACTCGTTGTAGAAAACGTGGCGGAAGACGGTAGCCTTGTAGACTGCATGGACGGACGTCACATGAACCCGGGACACGCTATCGAGGCCATGTGGTTCATCATGGACCTCGGAAAGCGACTTAATCGCCCTGACCTAATCGAACAGGCGAAAGAGACTGCGCTGAAAATGGCTGAATACGGCTGGGACAAGGAATACGGTGGCATTTTCTACTTCATGGACCTACACGGACACCCTACACAGGAACTCGAATGGGACCAGAAACTATGGTGGGTACATATCGAGACTCTTATCACTATGATAAAAGGATATCAGCTCACTCGCGACGAGCGTTGTCTCGAGTGGTTTAAGAGAGTCCATGAATACACTTGGGAGCACTTCAAAGACAAAGAACACCCCGAATGGTTCGGATACCTCAACCGACGCGGTGAAGTTTTGCTCGAACTGAAGGGCGGAAAATGGAAAGGCTGTTTCCACGTTCCAAGAGGTCTTTTCCAGGTATGGCGTATTTTGGAAACATTATAACATTAACTAACATAAAATTTACTTATTTGTTCTATGGAGTATAACTCAAAATCAAGCGTGAGCACATTCCGCCGCATTATGTTGGCGCTGGCGCTCGTATTGGCATTGCCATTCTATGGTGTTGCTCAAAATGTGATTTCGGGTACTGTAACCGATGAACAGGGAGAACCTCTTATTGGTGTTTCAGTATTGGTTAAAGAGTCCAAGGCTGGTGTTAGCACCGATATCGACGGTAACTACTCAGTGAAAGCCAACAAAGGCCAGACACTGCTTTTCTCCTATATCGGTATGGTTTCCCAGGAAATTAAAGTTGATGGAAAAACTATCAACGTAGTATTGAAACAATCTGTTGAAAGCCTCGACGAAGTTGTTGTTGTTGGTTACGGTAAACAGAAAAAATCTTCTATCACTGGTGCGGTTTCCGCTATAAAGGGTGATGAACTCCTTCAGGCTCCTTCCACTCAGCTCACTCAGATGCTCGGTGGTAAAGTTGCCGGTATTTCTTCTATCCAGACTTCCGGTGAACCTGGCGCTGACCAGGCTTCGCTCCGTATCCGTGGTTCTAACAAGGCTGTTACTTATATCGTTGACGGTGTTCCTCGTTCTATCGACGAAATCGACCCTAACGATATCGCAAGCCTTTCTGTTCTTAAAGACGCGGCTGCTACTGCTGTATATGGTCTTAACGCTTCCGGTGGTGTAATCATCGTTACCACTAAGAAAGGTACTTCAGGCACTCCTCGCGTAACTTACGACGGTAGCATCGGTGTTTCTATGAACGCTAACTTCCCTAAATTCATGAACGGCGCTCAGTTTATGAATTACTACAACATGGCTGACCTCATGGACCAGCTCGCAAGCGGACAAATCACAGACCGAAGCCAGTACGTTCCTAAGTTCACCGAAGATATGTTTGCTAAAGTGCTTAACAACGACCCTACTGACGGCTACGATAACTACGACTATATCGGCGAAGTTTTCGGTACCGGTATGACAACTAAGCACACTCTCTCTATGCAAGGCGGTACTGAAAACCACACTTATTACGCTTCTATCGGCTATCTCGGACAGGAAGGTAATATCGACAACTTCAAGTACAACCGCTACTCTATGCGCTTCAACCTCGAGTCTAAACTCGCTAAGTACTGGACACTCAACATGGGCGCTTCCGGCTTTGTTTACGACAACAAGACTCCGGGCTACAATTCCGGTGGTGCTGACAACGGAACTTACGAAGCTGGCTACATGAGTATCGCTCACCAGACCATCGCTATGCACCCTTATCTCGCTCCTACAAAAGACGGATATTACACTGGAGTGCTATCTAACAACGGCTCAAGCCCTAACAGCCCATTTGCCGCTATCTACGATTC
>CALYOL010000128.1 GCA_945231345.1 uncultured Porphyromonadaceae bacterium | reverse complement strand
TTTGCCGATTACACGCTTTCCAGGCGTGCCTCTTCAGCCACTCGAGCATCACTCCATATCGTGGGTGCAAAGGTAATGCTTTTTTAGTAATTAGCGAAATTTTTGGGATAAATTTTCAGAATTTGTTAAATAATGGGCGTAAAGTTTTGTTATTTCGGAAATTATGCGTAAATTTGCAAGCCATTACAACAGATGCGCCCTACCAGCGCAATGTTAACTAATTGAGTAATAATAAGATATATATCATAAAATGAAAAAAGACATTCATCCATCAAACTATCGCGAAGTAGTATTCAAAGACATGTCAAATGAAGAAATCTTCATCACACGCTCTACTGTCGCAGCAAAGGAGACAATTGAAATCGATGGTGTAACTTACCCATTGGTAAAACTTGAAATCACCAGCTCTTCTCACCCATTCTATACAGGTAAGCAGAAGCTCGTAGACACCGCCGGTCGTGTAGATAAGTTCATGAGCCGCTACGGTAACCGTCGCAAGAAATAATTTTGAGTTAATTCAAATTCTATATCTCTCGTGACAAGATGCAACCCAATAAAGGTTGCATCTTTTTTTTGCTAAAAAATCCAAATCGGTGTACAAATTGGGAAAATTATGACTACTTTTGCACTATGATTGCAAAGACGATAAAATACATACAAAATTTAGTCATTGTGCTGGTGTCATTGTGCGGACTTGCGGCGAATGGACAGATAAATACGGAGCAGGTGTTGCGCGTGGGGCAGAATGCGCTCTATTTTGAGGACTATATGCTGTCAATCCAGTATTTTAACCAGGTAATTCAGGCAAAGCCATACCTTGCCCAGCCGTATTTTTTCCGTGCCATTGCAAAGCTTAACTTGGAGGACTATGCGGGTGCTCAGGAGGATGCTACGCTTGCGATAGACAGAAATCCTTTTATCACAGATGCTTATGAGGTGCGTGGTGTAGCGCGTCAAAATCTGGGCAACACGGAGGGGGCAATCGAGGACTATGACAAGGCTCTTTCCATGCTGCCTGAGAACAAGGGCATCCTGTTCAACAAGGCACTTGCCGAAGAAGAGCTAAAACACTATGACAAGGCGGAAGAGTGCTATGCAGCTCTACTTAAGGCACATCCTCGCTTTGACAGCGGCTATATCGGTCGTGCTCGCCTGCATCTTGCCCAGGGTGACACGGTTTCAGCAATGAACGATTTAGACCATGCTATTGAGCTGAATAAGAACGCAATAAATGCATACGTCATCCGTGCTGATATCGCAATAAAGCGTGAAAAAGACTATCAGCGTGCGCTTGATGACATGAACGAGGCGATAAAGCTGCAGCCTCACTATGCGGGATTTTTTATAAACCGCGCTTTTCTTCGCTACAACCTGGATGATTATTTCGGTGCGATGGCAGACTACGACTATGCCCTTACACTTGACCCGATGAATGCTGTTGCATACTTCAACCGCGGTCTTCTCCTGGCTGAAGTTCACGATAATGACCGTGCTATACAAGACTTTACTAAAGTTCTCCAATTCAATAAAGACGACTACCGGGCTCTATTCAACCGTGCGATGTTGTATCAGCAGACAAACAACTTTAAGCTTGCGCTTGCTGACATCAACAAGGTAGTGGAACAATTTCCTGACTTTGACGGTGCTCTTTTCACCCGTATGCAGATATACGAAAAAATGGGAGACCGCAAGAATGCAGAAAAAGATTACAACCGCGCCATTGCCCTATCTAAAAATATTGATGCTGTGGCTGAAAAATCACGCGAAAAGGCGACTCAAGATAGTATAAGGGAGATAGAAAAAGACACTACCACGCCGGATGCACTTGTCACACAGCGTTTTAGCACGCTGCTTACAATAGAAAATGAGCACAATGTGGATGAAGTATACAACAACAAGAGTATTCGCGGCAAGGTTCAAGACAGAGATGTCAACATTCGCCTGTGTCCAATTTTCATGCTCACATATTACGCCACCACAAACCAGCTGAAGGAAACGCCATACTACATAAAGGAAGTTGATGACATTAACAGCACAAGGCTCCTCAGACGTTTACTTCAGGTGACTGATGTAGATGCGCCAATAACAGATGAAGAAATTGTGCAGCAGCACTTTAACTCCATAGAATACTATAACTCATACATTGCCACCCATACCCCTCGCGCAATAGACTTCTTTGCGCGTGCAATGGACTTCATGACCATCAGAAATTACAAAAGCGCGATAGAAGACTTCACACGAGCCGTAGAACTAACCCCGGATTTTGTTCCGGCATACTTCATGCGTGCAGTGGCGAAATACAAACTTGCCCTTCTGGAGCGAGACACGCAGCCCACAGAAGCACTTAATTCAGAGGAATTCAAGCCGGCTAACGCAAAACTGCAGGCAGACTTGCGCAGCATAATCAGTGATTACGACGAAGTGATACGACTTTCACCGCAAATGGCATTTGCTTACTACAACAAAGGCGTCATCCTTGCTGAAGCCAACGACTACACGTCTGCTCTGTCACTATTCTCAACAGCAATCTCCCTCAAACCTGACTTCGGGGAGGCTTACTACAACCGCGGATTTATTTACATGCAGCTTGGACAACGACAAAAAGGCAGCGATGACCTATCAAAAGCCGGTGAGCTGGGAGTGATTCCATCATACAACTTGATGAAACGAATGGCAAGATAACTATTTATATGCAAAATAATATGAAATTCATTTCATGGAATGTAAACGGGCTTCGCGCCTGTGTTCAAAAAGGATTTGGTGATATATTCAAAGAGCTGGATGCAGACTTTTTCTGCCTTCAAGAGACAAAGATGCAGGAGGGACAGCTTGACCTGCAATTTGAAGGATATGAGTCTTACTGGAACTATGCCGAGAAAAAGGGCTATTCAGGCACTGCGATATACACGCGCCATAAGCCACTGTCTGTAGCATATGGCATAGGGATTGACCATCACGACCTTGAAGGACGTGTTATAACGCTGGAATACAGCGACTTCTATATGGTGACGGTCTATACACCAAATTCTCAAGATGAGCTTAAACGCCTGGACTACCGCATGACGTGGGAAGATGACTTCCGCGAATATCTAAAGGGACTTGACAGCAAGAAACCGGTGATAGTGTGCGGCGATATGAATGTAGCTCATAAAGAAATCGACCTCAAAAATCCTAAGACAAACCGGCGTAATCCCGGATTTACCGATGAAGAGCGCGATAAATTCACGTCGCTGCTTTCCAGTGGTTTCACAGACACCTTCCGGCATTTTTATCCTGACGCAGAAGGGATATACTCATGGTGGAGCTATAGATTTAAAGCCCGCGAGAAGAACACGGGGTGGCGTATTGACTATTTTCTCACGTCATCACGCCTTGACGACAAACTTGTCAGCGCAGCTATCCACACTGAAATCTTTGGCTCAGACCATTGCCCGGTTGAGGTTGTGATAGACTTATAGTCTGTTTCGTAAAAAGGCATTGAGATAGGCTCCTATATTGGCACCTTTATGCACAACTTATGGTGGAGCCCTATTCCGATATTAGGTGCGTGCGCGTCCTCAGGATAAAAGATTACAGCCTGTCGGCGCGCAACCTTAAATATATTCTGAGCCGCATCGCCAAAAAACTCTATATCTCGCTCGGCATCATACGCCTCAATCACATTCTTTAGGTCTTCTACATGTGACCAACCTATATATTCATCTTCAGACAGAGGAATATGAATATCAATATACTTACGGTGCGCCTCCAGCATCTTCTTTTCAGCCGGCATCATCGCCACCTCCTCCATATTCACCTTCACTAATCCATCAGCAATCAATACACATCCCTTTTCAAACTTGTCATCAACGTGTGTTGCCGCCCAAGAGAGCGCTTCATAAATCAGAGGATTAAGGTGTGAAAATCTTTCAAAATTTTTAAGGTCTAAAAGTATCATATATTCAAGAATTGGTTATTTTTTAGTTTTTATAGACGGCATATAAGGCAGCACATCCCTCTCCGCCTGCTCAATACGCTTATTTCGCCAGCATTTACGGCACACAGCGATGTATCTGTCATCGCCACCAATTTCAACCTGCGCACCTTCCTCTACAAAATCGCCATTAGCGTCTATTCTGGCATTGATTATAGTCTTATTGCCACAGGTACAGGTAGACTTAATCTCATCTATTGTGTCCGCAATTTCAAAAAGGCGACGAGAGCCCTCGAAAAGGCGAGACTTAAAATCGGTGCGAAGACCATAGCAAATGACATTGCTGCCAAAATCATCCACAATCATAGATAGCTGGTCAACCTGCCGCTCTGTGAGGAATTGAGCCTCATCCACAAGATACCAGTCGACAATTTTGCTCTCTTTTTCGTATAAATTCAGCGCAAATTCATACAAATCCGTATCTGCATAAATCCATTGGCACTCTCGCTCAATGCCGATACGAGAACGAATTACGTTTTTCTTGTCTCGAGTATCCACAACCGGCTTCATACACACATAAGACATATTGCGCTCCTCAAAATTATACGCTGTTGTCAATAGCAAAGCAGTCTTTGCCGAGCCCATTGTCCCATATCTGAAATATAGCTTGCCTTTTCTACCCATGATAGTGTTGTTCTTTTGATATTACATTTAATTTTTCGTCAAAGGTAAGCAAAATTCTTTTTATTTCATATAAAAAAGCAAAATAGTTTTCTACAACGGCAAATATAGCACATAAATTTTCATACTCTCAAAAAGAATTACTATCTTTGCCAATAAAACACTATTTTATCACATACAAAAAACAACAATACACTATGATGATTCAACGAATACAATCACTATTCCTTCTCATCGCCGCAGGATTTATGGCATGGTTTAGTTTTAGAAATCTCGGCAGCGCAGACGGCATCACAATCCCTGTAGAAAGCAACACAATCCTGTGGATAGCGTCTATTCTTACGGCTGTACTTTATTTCATTGCAATATTTCTCTTCAAGAACCCACAAAAACAGAAAACCGCCATATATGCCTCTATGCTCATCACATTCGGCATAATAATTGCCGCTGCAATCATCATTTTCGGCAGTGAAACAAAAATTTCTCCGGATGAATCATGTGTACTTCCTCTTATCACCCTGCTTGCCGCATTTCGCGCAATAAGAGGCATCAACAACGACATCAAAATAATCCGTGACTCTGAAAGAATAAGGTAAAATCATTTTTTCACCCATAAAAGGCAGCCTAACACATTGGCTGCCTTTTTTATTACCTAA
>CALYOL010000127.1 GCA_945231345.1 uncultured Porphyromonadaceae bacterium | reverse complement strand
GTGCGTTTAAAGTAAAAGCCATTTATAGCGCTTATGGGGAATACTCCGCATTAGCACTTGCTACAGACCTCGGAGTGAACTATTATAACGAAGATAAAGACCTTTCCCTCTCTGCTGTTATCGCTAACCTTGGCGGACAAGTGAAGCGATTTGACGAGAGTTACGACAGGCTTCCTGTAGACGTTCGTCTCGGTTGGGCTCAGAAGTTTGGTAATTTTCCTGTTCGCTTTTCAATCACAGCATGGAACCTCACGAAATGGCATCTCCCCTACTACGACAACGGGGATGGCACAGCGAATGACGCGCCGGAGCTAAAAGACAGCTTCAGTAGCAATCTTTTCCGCCACCTGATTTTCGGAGCAGAATTATCAAACGAAAAGCTTTATTTCACAGCAGCATACAACTATAAGACTCGCTCAGATATGAGTACCTATTCCCGTAGTTTTTTCTCAGGCTGGAGTCTTGGAGCAGGTGTTAATTCCACTAAATTCAGATTAGGGCTTGCATTTTCACAGCCCCACACAGGCGCTACAACGTTTATGGTAAACTTAGGTCTTAATTTAAGCGATATTACTAAATGAAATAATTATGGACACTAAAAAAATCACTATAGCAATAGACGGTTACTCATCTTCAGGCAAAAGCAGTATGGCAAAACGTCTTGCAGCCACTATTGGTTACAGATATATCGACTCCGGCGCGATGTATCGCGCTGTTACGCTATATGCAATGCGCAATGGCATGATTGATGACTCAGGTAATCCTGATACAAAAAAAATCATTGCTGCACTGCCTGATATAAACATAGACTTTGCAGTTTCTGATGGCATCCAGAACACTATTCTGAATGGAGAAAATGTAGAGAAGGAAATACGTCAAATGGCAGTATCAAACAATGTTTCACCTGTTGCTGCTATTCCAGAAGTTCGCCATGCGCTCGTAGCAAAGCAGCAAGCATTTGGTGCAGAGAAAGGCATAGTTATGGATGGCCGAGATATTGGCACAACAGTCTTTCCAGATGCAGAACTAAAGATTTTTGTACGCGCGTCAGCTGAAACGCGTGCACAGCGTCGTTTCAAAGAGCTTATTGAAAAAGGCAGCCAGGCATCCTACGAAGAAGTACTTGCAAACGTAGTACATCGTGACCATATAGACGAAACACGCTCAGAGAGTCCGCTCAGACAAGCCTCAGATGCAATCTTGCTTGACAACTCCAATATGACAATTGAAGAGCAAAACGGGTGGATTTTAGACAAATACAACGAAGCAATTTCAAAATTATGATACCAAACATCGAGATAGACAGCCAGTCGGGATTTTGCCATGGCGTAGTAACGGCTATTGGCAAAGCGGAAGAAGAACTCGACCGCTCCGGTGCACTATACTGTCTCGGTGATATTGTACATAACAGCGACGAGGTTGAAAGGCTTAGGAACAGAGGTCTTATAACTATTACACATGAGCAACTAAAAGACCTCAAAAACGTCAAGGTTTTGCTTCGAGCACATGGTGAGCCACCATCCACATACAAACTGGCGGAAGAGAACAATATAGAAATAATTGACGCCACTTGCCCAGTAGTTTTGATGCTGCAGAAACGCATTAAGCAAAGCTATTCAAACAATTCCACCACATCTAAACCTCAAATTGTAATTTACGGTAAACATGGGCATGCCGAAGTTAATGGACTAGTGGGGCAGACAGACGGTGAAGCCATTGTTGTTCAAGACCTTAGTGAGATTGAAAAGATTGATTTCAGCAGAGATATAGAGCTATATTCACAGACGACAAAGTCACTTGAAGGATTTCAAGAGATTATAGAACAAATAAAACTCAGAAAATCGCCTGATACTGTATTTCACAGTTATGACACCATTTGCCGTCAAGTAGCCAATCGCGTTAATCATCTCAAGGATTTCGCAATGCGGCATGACCTCATACTCTTTGTTTCCGGAATCAAGAGCAGTAACGGTAGAGTACTTTTCAATCAGTGTCTTTCGGTAAATCCGGATACAAAACTCCTCAGTAATGCAGACGAACTAAATCCTGAATGGCTTGAAGGGAAAAATAATATCGGTATCTGTGGAGCTACCAGCACTCCACGCTGGCTCATGGAACGAGTAAAAGATAAATGCATTAATTACTACACGAAATAATGAAGAAGATAATCATATACATAGTATTTCCCCTATTAACAATGCTTTATTCTTGCTCCGGCAAGACGCAAAAAGCTGCAAACACGATAGACTATTCAGAGATTGACTCTATTGCGCAGGTTGATGCTGCAAGATTTATCAGAGCAGTTTATGCATGCAAAACCGAGATGCAATTAGAAGACGAAATCTTAAAAACAAAAAATAAAGAAAGAGAAATTTGCGAACAAAAAGGGAAGCAAATTTCAGACCGTTATGTTAAGACATTTCGTGAAACTGTTGAGCAAAAAAGCGACACCATCGCCTCGCTGATTTTCAGGTAAGCCATTGACTATGCAAATTTTGGCCATAATATAGGCTAAAAATACTTGAATTTGTGTTTTGTATTGGACTTAATATTTGCAAATTATTGTATTTGTATCACAAACTTTATTAATTTTTATTAAATTCAAAAATTAAACACGAATTTACTTGACTTTTCTTTTATATTTCAGTACATTTGCATTATGAAAACGAAAGCAGATATACTATGGTCTGTAATTCGATGGAGAAGAATTTTTAATGTATTGCTTTTTCTGTTGTTGTGTGTCGTCGCAAAGGCTCAGGTGTACACAGATACGCTTAATGTCACTGTATATTTTCCATGTGGCAGCAGCAATATAGCCGTAAACCCAAACAACACACGTTCATTAGGGCAATTCATCCATCAATTAGACTCAGTGGGGCAGATGTATGTCATCACACCTATTAGCCTCTCTCTGACTTCGTCTGCATCGCCCGAAGGAGGAATCAAAATCAACCGTCTGCTATCACGCCGCAGAGGAGAATCTGCACTTAACTATCTCATTAGTCACTCAGAGCAATTCAAAGCCATTTCACAAGAGACTGAATGTGTAATAGAAGAGCTCACAACCAACCATCTCAGGAGTAAGATATCTCGGTCAAAGTATCCAAATATGCGATATGCCAAAGTCACTCTTCACTATAAGGGTGAGTCTAAAAATCTACCGGATACAACTGTGAGTGAAATTGTTTCCGAAGATACTATTATAACCCCTGTAATTCAGGAAAATGATTCTATAAAAAGCGAAAATGAAGTAGTAGAAGAGCCTTTACTTGATTTAGATAGACAAGAAAACACCTTCCATCCTATCCTGTTCGTGAAGACAAATCTGCTATATGACTTGCTTACATGCGTCAATGCTTCATTAGAAGTTCCACTGACAAAAAAACTGACAGCAGAAGCGACATACGTAAATCCCTGGTGGAGAAACACATCAAATCACAAGACACTACAAATACGCTATTTAGGTTTCACCCCAAGGTATTATTTCACGAACTGTGAAAAGCCATACACGTCGTTTTACGCGGGATTGACAGTTGGCGGAGGCAAGTATGACCTGCAATGGACACGACGAGGAGTACAAGGCTCAATGTGGCATATATCCCCAACTATCGGCTACACCCACTACATCTCAAAGAGATGGAAAATGGAGTATTCCGCATCAATAGGATACATTCAGACCAAATACACCAAGTACACCCAGGTAGATGAAACTCCATATGGAATAATCAAGGTCAGAGACTATCCGTGGGTATCTCATGTTATGAGAACGGTACTTCCAACATCACTCAATGTTTCAATAGTATATACATTCACAAAGTAAAAAAACGCGCAGCAAAATGAACGCAAGATGTATCATACAGATATTTGCCGGCATCCTCTTGACGATGATGTCATCTTGTTCGCGCGACCACCTATACTACGATGCAATAAGCCGCAGCCAGGTTCAACTAAATATAGACTGGAGCCAGACGGCCTTTTCTGTGGTTAATAGTAATTACGATAGAGACAACCTGCTGAACGGCGTGACTGTCTTTGCCTTTGACGCTGAGACTCAACAGCTTTCGACTGAACTGCCACCAGATGCCAACTGGAAGTCCCCTCGCCTCAGTCTCAATCCTGGTATATACCATTTAATTGTGATAAATGACAGTCGTGCGGAACTTCCAGCTATAAACTTCGATATTTCACAACCATTTGAAGAGTTTTGCGCATATTTGGATGTTGATACGGTATACACAGAATATCCTGACTATCTAACAGTATCATCTGTACGCAACGTCAACTTCAAATCGTCATTCAGAGATTATTTCTACGACCAGCCGGAGGACTATATTACAGATTTCGTGACAGAGGAGATTGACACCGAGCAACATCCAGTGACAAAGAAGGTAAATATCCGAGCATACATAAAGGGCATGAACTATTGCAGAGGAATGCAACCCTCTTTTATATCTGGACTTGCCAAAAGTGTGGACCTTGCAACAGAGATTCCAGGCAGACAAAAAGTGGTGTATGCGTTCAACCTTATCAACCTTGAGTATCGCAACAGCGAATACACCGAAGCATTGCTCACACAGTCGTTTAACAGCTATGGTTTCAGCAAGGAAAATCTACAGACCGGAACGAAATTTGAATTAACACTGAACTTCGTTCTTGTAGACAATAGCATCCACACTGTTAAGGCAGATGTCACGGAGCAATTAGAGCAATGGCTCATTGAACACATGATAGCTGGAAACCCATATCAAGACATTGACATCGAGATAGAGGTTACACTTCCCCCTGTCAGTCCCTGCCCATCAGATGCAGAAGGATTTGTACCTGAAACTCTTCCCTGGAATGACATAACTCAAAATATAGTAATTTAAAAATACAATAATTTAAAACCAAAATTTTATGATGAAAAAGATTTATTTACTTGCTTGCCCGGCACTGATTGCACTAAGCAGTTGCACCAGTGAAGTCAATGATGACAATTTCATTGACAAGACCAATTCCATCTCATTCGCGGCTTATCCCACTAAGTCACGTGCAGTTGATGCTGATATTACATCCGACAATATGAAAGGTGACAATTTCGGTGTAGCTGGTTATTCAAGCAATAGCCTCTACTTGAACAAAGGCACAAATGGTGTTGAACAAAAGTGGGATGCTACAAGCAGCACTTGGGAATATGCAAATATGGCAGATTTGAAGTACTGGCCTGAAAACAACATGGATTTCTATGCTTATTTCCCATACTCAGACAATGCA
>CALYOL010000126.1 GCA_945231345.1 uncultured Porphyromonadaceae bacterium | reverse complement strand
ACATTTTTTGAATTTCTCTCATATTTTTACACATTTTTTTTGCAACCCCCTGCCACAAATCGTCCAATAAACTGTATTTCAATCATTTAGCCACAAAACCTGCAGTTTATGAGTTTTTCTCGCACAAATTCAAAATACAACCACACACACAACTTCTTTCATTAAATTTTTATTAAATTTCTAATATCCCATCACTCCTTTCCCACAAAAAACGTAAATTTGCACCGAGAATATATCACAAAAAGTTTGACAATTATGGCAGTGACGAAAATCCTCGTGGTAGACGACGAAGACACCCTGTGCGAAGTGTTAAAATTCAATCTGGAAATTGCCGGATTTACCGTCGACGTGGCGAACAGCGCAGAGGAAGCTCTACAGATGAAACCTCTTTCGCAATACGCACTTATCCTTCTCGACGTTATGATGGCTCAAATGAGCGGTTTCACCTTCGCCAGAATACTTAAGGCTGACGACGACACAAAAAACATCCCTATTATTTTCCTCACCGCCAAAGACAATGAAGACGACATGGTGGCTGGGCTAAATATCGGTGCTGATGACTACATTTACAAGCCTTACACTATCCGAAACGTCATGACTCGCGTAAACGCCGTCTTGCGTCGTACTCTCACTCCTGCAGTAAACTCATCTGCTGAAAAAAACGTTATTACCATTGAGAACCTCACCGTTGACCCAGATGCTAAAACTGCCACACTCAACGGTAAAGAAATTAAAATGCCGCGCAAAGAATTTGAAATTCTCCTTATGCTCGTCTCTTGCCCCGGCAGAATCTTCTCAAGAAACGAAATCCTTTCTCGCGTATGGGAACAAAACGTGGTCGTTGTAGACCGCGTTGTGGATGTAAACATCACCCGCCTTCGCAAAAAATTAGGTGATTTAGGAAACAAAATTATTACTCGCTCTGGTTATGGCTACGGATTTGAAATTTAGATTCTCTTTTCATTTGAGGCAATTCCTCGTCCTCATGTTTTTCTCTTGGACTATGGTAGGATGCTTTATCGCATACCAATACTACCGTGAGAAATCTCTCAAAATTGAGAGCATCAACACTATGCTACAGGTTAACAACTCGCATATCTTAGATGCTATCGAAACACAAGGTGCACCACTCGCAGACATCGGGCAGAGCAACATGAATCTCAAAGATTTACGCATCACTATCATGGATATACATGGTAACGTTCTTTACGACAACGCTTTCAAGACCAATACCGTCAGCGACAACCACATCTCTCGCCCTGAAATCGCACAGGCGCTCGCAACGGGTAAGGGGTACACCGTCATGAGAAAATCCAAAACCACCGACACCCCATTCTTCTACTCCGCCACTCTCGGCAAAAGCCACATCGTGCGCAGTGCAGTCCCTTACGACCACTCTCTCCACCAAATGCTCGCAACAGACGGCGCATTCCTTTGGATTATGCTCGGAATTACATTGGTTTTCAGCATTATAGGCTATTTCGTCACTTGGAGAGCCGGTGTCGTCATTTCTCGTCTTAACGACTTTGCTGCGCGTGCTGAAAAGGGTGAGCGTATTTATGCCGACCTTGCATTCCCCGACAATGAATTAGGCTCTATATCAAGCCATATTGTCAGGCTTTACTCCCGACTGCAAGAAGCAATCGTCGAGCGCGACAGACAGCACGAAATCGCTATCCACGAGGAGCAGGAAAAAATCCGCATTAAACGACAACTCACAAACAACATAAACCACGAGCTCAAAACGCCCGTCTCTGCTATTCAAGTCTGCCTCGAGACTCTTCTTGACCATCCTGAACTTTCGGATGAAAAGCGCATTGAATTTCTACGCCGTAGCTACGACAACACCAGTAGGCTTCGCTCACTCCTCGACGATGTCTCTCTCATAACTCGTATGGAAGACGGCTCACAGGCTATAGAAATGAGTACAGTATCCCTCTCCGAAATAATCTCCGACGCCGTGGATGAAAGCGAAATTGCACATCCCGACTCTAATATGGAAATTCACGTCGAAACCGCCGGAGATTTACCTCTCACCGCAAATGCCGGAATACTATTATCTGTCTTCAGAAACCTAATTGACAATGCTATCGCTTATTCCGGTGGCTCTAAGATTGAAATCAAGACCGCAGACGACGGCGACTTTTATTCTGTTATTTTCGCCGACAACGGGATTGGTGTGGCTGACGAGCATCTACCTCACCTCTTCGAGCGTTTTTACCGCATCGACAAAGGTCGCTCACGAAAAATGGGCGGTACCGGACTCGGGCTTTCTATCGTCAAAAACGCAATTATTCTTCATGGTGGCACTATCGAAGCCATTAACCGTCGTGACGGTGGACTCGAATTCCGTTTCTCCCTCAAAAAATATAATTAATCCAAAAATAGACGTCACTTAATTCGTTTGCTCACCACCCACAGCACTATACCTCTGACACAGAGGTATATAATAAACGCAAACCATAACGCGCCATTGCCATAAATCGGGAACAATACGAAATATACCACAAAAAACACCACCATCGCCAGACACATGCTCAGAAGCATCGCCCTGGTTCTGGTCATGCCTATATATATTCCATCCCAAATAAAAGCCGACACCCCGGCAAACGGAACCAATGCTATCCATACGATATATGGCTCTGATGCCGCTCGCACTGCCTCATTATCGCTCAGGCACGACAGGAAAATGTCACCGAAAAAGAAATACGCCGCTGTGAAAACTGCCGCTATTCCCCAGCCCCATCGAAACAGCATGCCTATCGACTTGCGCAAATTTCCCTCATCCCTCGCACCCGTAAACCTTCCTGCCAAAGCCTCGCCGGCATACGCAAACCCGTCTATGAAATAGGAAAATACGATAAAAAACTGCATCAATATCGCATTAACCGAAAGCATTACATCCCCCTGAAGCGACCCGGCGCGTGTAAACCACAGTGTCACCGCTATCAGGCACATCGTACGCAAAAAAATATCTGTATTCACACTGAAAAATCGCTTCATCTCCTTCAAGTCCAATACCGAGCGAATCTCCTCTCCTAAGATTTTCACCCCATCACGCCACAAGAACATCACGCCTAAAATCACACCTGCCCATTGTGCTACAAGCGTACCTGTTGCAACTCCTTTTAGCGACATATCAAACAAATACACAAGCACAAGGCTCACAACGATATTCACCACATTCACCGCAATAGAAATCCACATCGGGCGGCGTGTATCCTGGCTGCCGATAAACCACCCCGATATTGCATATGTCGAAAGCATTGCCGGAGCACCATAAATACAGATGCCGCAATACGTCTCTACAAGCATCGCCGTCTCACCTTCTACCTCCATAAATCGCATAATCAGGTGGATTAAAGGCCGTTGAAGCATTATCATCACCACGCCTATACCCACAGCCACAAACAGTGACCGCTGCAAAATCACTCGCCGCTCTCTCGCGTCGCCCGCACCATATGCCTGAGCCGTCATGCCGCTCGTCCCCATTCGCAAAAATGCAAAACCCCAATATAGCAGATTAAACAGAGAACCTCCTACTGCTATCGCAGCTATATATATCGCACTCCCGATATGACCTACTATAGCCGTATCCACCATCGCCATCAGCGGCGCAGTGATATTCGCTATTATCGACGGGATGGCAAGCCGGAGTATTGTGCGGTGAGTCATGTCTTTATGCTTTTATTATGCAAATTTACAGATTTTCCCACAATTTTTTATCATTTTCCCATATCGTTCTGAATTATTCAATAAATAATTTTTTATTACTAAAATTTTTTAATAACTTTGCACAAACTCTAAACCACTTTTCGCTATGACACGTGAACTTCTGAAAGACCTTAAACAAGAAAACAAAAACTCTTCACAGAAAAAAAGAATTATTACATACTATATCCACAATGGGAACTCTACAATTACAGATTTGGCTAAAGTGCTGGACCTTAGTATTCCTACGGTCACAAAGCTCGTCGAAGACATGTGTTCCAGCGGTATCCTTAACAGCTATGGAAAACTCGAGACCGCAGGTGGACGACACCCACAGCTTTATGGGCTGAACCCTGACGCTTGCTACTTTGTCGGAGTAGACATCCGTCGGTTTTGCGTTAATATCGGACTTATTAACTTCAACGGAGAACTCGTTGAAAACCAAATGAACGTCCCTTACACCTTTGAAAACTCTCCGAAAGGACTTGACAACCTTTGCGATATTATCCGCACTTTCATTAGCTCTCTAATAGTAGAAAAAGATAAAATCCTCGACATCAGCATAAACGTTTCAGGGCGTGTTAACCCCGACTCCGGATACAGCTACAGCTGGTTTAACTTCGGTGAAGACCCGCTGTCACAGGTCATGACTGACAAAATCGGTATCGATGTCTATATAGACAACGACACCCGCGCCATGACTTACGGCGAATACCTCCGTGGCAACATCAACGAGAAAAAAGACATGCTTTTCGTTAACCTCAGCTGGGGACTCGGACTGGGTATTATCATCGATGGTAAGCTATATAAAGGAAAATCCGGCTTCGCCGGCGAATTTGGGCACACTCCCGCTTACAATAACGAAATCATTTGCCACTGTGGGAAAAAAGGATGCCTCGAGACAGAGGCTTCTGGAAGCGCCATGTATCGTAAACTCGTCGAGCGACACAAAAACAGCGAAAAATCTTTTCTCTCAGACCTTATCGATGCCGGAAAAGAGATTACTCTCGAAAATCTAATCGACGCCATTAATCACGAAGACGTTCTCTGCATCGAGCTCGCTGAAGAACTCGGATACGAACTCGGAAAAAACATTGCCGGACTCATTAACATATTCAATCCTGAGCTCGTTGTTATCGGCGGCGTTCTTTCACAGCTTGGCGACTATGTCCTACTTCCCATCAAGACTGCCGTTCGCAAACACTCGCTAAATCTCGTTAACCGTGACACAACAATCCGACTTTCATCGCTCAAAGACCGCGCCGGTATCATCGGTGCTTGCATGATGGCGCGCTCTCGAATCTTCATAGACAACGAAGCCTGACTATTCAATCACATTATTCACTAAATAAATCTATCATTATGGACTTTCCTGTAATCATCTCTACAATCGTCGCTACTATCATTATCTGGTTTGCGGGACGTTACATTGCAAAACTCTCAATCAAAGAAGAAAGAACAATCGACAATATGGTTGACCCAGGCAACTGCCACACCATCAATGGAGTTGGAACAACCATGAAAGACGCTAACTCGTTTGACGACGAGTTTGTCATATCCT
>CALYOL010000125.1 GCA_945231345.1 uncultured Porphyromonadaceae bacterium | reverse complement strand
CAAAGAGCTGTACCATAAAGGTAAATTACAACATATTCCTAAACAAGACAAATCCTTCAGGACAGCCCGGCTCAAGCACCTCCTACAACTATATTCTCTACGGAAACGATACATACAACACGCCAGCCAAAGTTGATACGCGCTTTAACCGCTATTCCAACTCTGAATATTGCATGGGAATGGTTGTACAGCCAAAAGGAGATTCCGCATCCCGCTATTTCGCAAGCTCAACAGAGCTGTTTGACTTTGCATCAAGCAAGGGAACAACCCTTGACTATTACAAAAACGCAGCAGGCGGCGAGATGAAAAACTTTAACATCTCAGCCTCTACTCGCGTAGCGCAAAGCTTTGACATCGACGATACAACCGGCGACATATACTTCGTACAAATCTGCCCCAACTCCCAGTCAGGTCTTAATCTCGCATCAGATGAGCCGCTCTGCGTAACTCGCGTATATAAGAACTCATCAGGAGGCATCAGCCAGCAAAAAATGTATCTCGACCATGCCGGTCACGGCTCTAACATGGCGGTATGCAAATACAACGGAACACTTTACATAATTACCGGCGGTAAAGCCCTTGATACTAAAACAACACCGTCATACGACGGAATCAAGACACAGGCGTGCAGCTTCGTGCCCTTCGTTGCAGGCGCCGTTGCAGACTGTAGCAAAGACAGCTTTACATACAATGGCAAAACGTATACAATTCACTATTTCAAGAATAAGTTTAACCGTAACTTCCAGTATCCTACTGTAGACCGCGATAACAGACTCTACTGCGAGCGCTCAACCTCCGGAGACGTTTACTATGCCGTTTACGACCTTGATGAAGTATTCACTAAATGGTCTGACGCTACTCCGCTAAACGTAGTGGCTATGAAAAAGCTCACCGGTAAGACTACATATGTGAATGACAACTCTAACATTGATGACTTGGACAAAGGATTCCAAACATGGGACCACCAGGGCTTCACCATCAGCGGTGACTATATCTACCACTGCGAGGGAGTAGGAAGAAACAACTCTGCAGCAGCTACAAAAGGCGGTGTCAAGATACCTACAATCTATCTTCAGGCATTTAACTGGCGCACAGGCGATATCCTATACCGTAAACCGGTGATGAAAAGTGAAATCCTAAACCTTGACGATGGTGAGCCTGAGGGAGTAAAAGTACACCGCGACTCTAAAGGCCGTCCTCACATGCTACTTGGCGTTGTGACAGGAGCCTCCGGCAATCGTCGTGCTAATATATTCCGCTATAGCCTTGATGAGACAAACGGACTAAACAGCACAATAAAGAAGTCTGTGACTAAAGCTTCAACCTCTTCACTAAGTTTCTATTCTGCAGACGGCAGCGACCAGACCGCTACATTCACTATCGACCGAACTTATTTCAATGGCGGTGTATATCTTTGCCGTTCAGGCGCAGATGCCGGGCTGTTCTCAGTGACCTGCGATGCGACAAACTGGCTTACTGCAAAGAATAAGGTCACAGTAACTTACAAGCCCGGAATTAACAAGGGGACACACTCCGCAAAAATTCGCATCTCCTCTGCATATGCCGATGATGTCATAGTCTCCCTCACCGGCAAAAACGACAACCCTTCCGGTGTTGAGACAATAGAGTCTGACGATGAACTATTTACCGTCATGCCAGACGGCGAAATTATACCAGAAGAAGGCGTAACCGTGCAGGCGTTCAACCTCTTAGGACAGCCAGTAACCGGCACACTAACTTCAGGCATATATATCGTAAAAGCCGCTTCAGCCGGAAAGACAACGGTAAAGAAGATTTCAATCAGATAATTTGATTACAATCACAAATAACAAAGGCGATGCCCCGCGGCACCGCCTTTGCTGTATTTATTGTCATGTTCAGTTACAAATATTTTGCTACAGTAGCCTTAATCTTTGAGATGTCTGTGATGCGCTCGGCGATTTCTCCATTGCGGTCTATTACATAGAGAGCCGGGATTACGTTCACATTATACTCCACAAGACATTTAGAATTGTTAAGACCTGCATATACAGATACCCATGGGAGGTTTTTCGCAGCCTTGCGCCACGCATATTCGTTGTCGTCAACGCTAACCTGATATATCTCAAAGCCACGGCTATGATATTCGCTGTAAATCTTATTAAGCTCCACGTTAAATGCAGGAGATTCATCTGCGGTCATTGCCGTAAAGTTTAATAACACCACATTTCCCTTAGAAGCCGTTTCCACGAGGCTCACGTTTTTACCGTTTACGTCAGGCAGTGAAATCTCAAAAATGTGAGTCTGAGCTACCGTCAGAGTATCAGAATTGACGATATTGCTTTGTGCTGCGCGATTTGACAGGTATAAAGCCTTAAGATAGTCAGTGCGAGGGTCGTTAGGGCGCTTCTCGCTATAAGCATTTGCCACTGCACCAATTACTCTGAGGTCGCTTTTGACTAATGGGCTGAAAATTGCAGTACCGCCAACTTTCTTGTTGATGATATAGTAAGCAGCTAATCCTGACGGATTTGCCACTATCATTTGCGCAAGCTCACGCTTAAGAGCCTCGTCAGTTGCCACAGCCTGTTCTCCTTTCGCAACAGCCACTGCAGCCACTTTCTTGTCCACTTCAGCTATGAGTGCAGAGGCGTCGTTACCCTCAATGGTATATTCGCTGCCAAACTTGTCGAGGCTTGATGTCAGCTTTACAGTCTCAATGGAATCCACTGCGAAATAAACTGACTTTCCTTCAATAGTAAGGCGGTAAATGTCTGGATATGCCGGTGCGGGGTGGCTGAAGTTGAAATTATCAGACTTAAGGGTGAGTGTGTCAAGGCAATACCATCCTGATGCAGATGCAGCCTCAAGAGAGAGTAGGTGTCCTTCGCCCCCTTCAATACTGCCCTTTATGGTCCATTCATTGCTACTGCAAGATGTCGCGGCTACTGCTATTGCTGCCGATGCTATTATTGAAAAAATACCTTTCATATGCATTTTTTATTCAAATTCGTTTGCAATTTTCTGTGCAATTTCAGCCATTTCATCGGCGGGGAGAGAAAGATGCTCCTTAAAGAAATTCATGTCTGACTCGCGAGTGATAGGCATCAAGTGGATGTGAGCATGAGGCACCTCAAGTCCCATCACAGCCACGCCGACCTTTACGCAAGGCATTGCCTTCTTCATAGCTTTTGCTACGCGAGCGGCAAATAGTTGCAGTGATATGAAATCATCCTCCTCAAGGTCGAAAAGGTAATCAACTTCCGCCTTAGGAACAACCAATACGTGACCCTTAGCCACAGGATTTATGTCTAAAAAGGCATAGTTTTTCTCATCTTCCGCAACGCGGTAAGACGGTATTTCACCTGCAATGATTCGAGAAAAAATAGAAGCCATATTGATAATATTTTGCGATTAATGTATATAATTTCAAAATATCCTCCACAAACGATGCTGTGGAGGATATTGTTTAGTCATTAAAATCCAATTTCGAGAATTTCAAACTTCATCAGTCCGCTTGGCACGCGAATTTCCACTTGTTCTCCGAGCTTATGTCCGATAAGTCCCTGAGCGATAGGCGTAGAAGAAGCAATTTTCTTCTCTTTAAGGTTAGCTTCGCTGTCAGCCACGATAGTGTATTCAACAACCATGCCGTTAGCGCAGTTTTTCAGCTTCACACGGTTCATGATTTGCACTTCCTCGGTGTTAAGCTTGCTTTCATCTATAATTCTCGCGTTTGCAACGAGGTCTTTGAGCTGTGAAATCTTCATTTCCAGCATGCCCTGAGCCTCTTTGGCAGCGTCATATTCAGCGTTTTCTGACAAGTCGCCCTTATCGCGCGCTTCAGCAATAGCTCGTGATATTTCAGGGCGTTTAACGTTTTCCAGGTAGGCGATTTCTTCCATTTTCTTCTTATAGCCTTCCTTGGTCATAAATGTAATAGCCATGGTAATAACTTTTTTATTTTTAAGATTTTACTAATTTTCTGAAATACTAAAAAAATAAAGAATCTCAGCCATTAATCGTTGAGACCCCTTTATCAGAACTTCCGTTCTTATTTCCACTGCAAAGTTAGCCAATACTTTTGAATCAACCAAATTTTTTAGCAAATTTCACACTTTTACAAAATCGGTGACATGCGATAAAAGTTTTTTTGAAATAAATTTGGTGGTCTTGTGGATAATGTCTATTTTTGTGGGTAAATTAATACCAAATTCAAAACATTAATATCATGGAATCACAAAAATTGACATGCCTCCACGACCGCCATGTGGCGCTGGGTGCGCTTATGAGCCCATTTGGAGGTTTTGATATGCCAATACAGTATCGCGGAATTGTGGAGGAACACAATGCGGTGCGAAACCACTGCGGCGTTTTTGACGTGTCTCACATGGGAGAGGTAGAAATCAAAGGACAAGACGCAGAAAAATTCGTAAATCATATTTTCACAAACGACGTTAGCGGTGCAGAAGCCGGCAAATGTCTTTATGGAATGATGTGCCACCCGTCAGGCGGAGTTGTAGATGACCTGCTCGTGTATAAGCGCGGAGAGAACGATTTTTTCCTCGTAATAAATGCAGCAAATATCGACAAGGACGTCGCTTGGATTCTTGGACATCGTGATGGTTTTGACGTGGAAATTAATCATCTCAGCGAGCATTATGGCGAGCTTGCTATTCAAGGGCCAGAGGCGGAAGCGATTATTACAGAACTCCTCTGCATAGAATGTGCCGACCTGGCTTTCTATACTTTTAAGGAGACAAAATATGAAGGAAAAGACATCATCATCAGCCGTACGGGATACACAGGCGAGGATGGATTTGAGATATACGCCGACCACGAAACAACTCGCGAAATATGGGACAAGCTCATTGCTTCAGGCAGAGTAGAGCCTTGCGGACTCGGATGCCGTGACACATTGCGCTTTGAAGTGGGGCTGCCACTTTATGGCGACGAGCTGACAGACGAAATAACACCGATAGAAGCCGGACTCGGCATCTTTGTAAAGCTCGACAAGCCTGAATTTATCGGCAAGGAAGCACTTGAGAAACAAAAGGCTGAAGGTGTAACGAAAAAGCTCGTGGGACTTGAGATGCAAGACCGTGCAATCCCTCGCCACGGCTATGATGTGCTCAACGATGCTGATGAGGTAATCGGCGCAGTTACAACAGGTTATCATGCAATATCTGTTGACAAAAGCATTGCAATGGCACTCATCGACGCAAAATACGCTGCGCTGGATACCCCGCTAAAAATACGCATCCGCAAGAAAGTTTTCCCGGCAGTGGTAGTGAAAAAGAAATTCTATAAGAAAAGTTATAAAAAATAATCCAAAAAAATAATTAGAA
>CALYOL010000124.1 GCA_945231345.1 uncultured Porphyromonadaceae bacterium | reverse complement strand
CTATTCTCTATTCCCTATTCTCTATTCTCTATTCTCTATTCTCTATTCTCTATTCTCTATTCTCTATTCTCTATTATCTATTATCTATTCTCTATTCTCTATTCTCTATTCTCTATTCTCTATTCTCTACATCAAAAAACTTCCCTATCGTCTCTATCTTATCCTTTTCAAGCTGACGTTTCAGCTCGTCAAGCGATGAGAACTTCTGCTCATGGCGCAGAAAATGGCAGAAAGACAGAGTAATTCGCTTTCCATAAAGCTTATCCGCAACACCAATTATATGGGCTTCTATTGACAGGAGACCATTTTTTCCATCTACCGTCGGGCGATGTCCTATATTCACCATCGCCGGGTATCTAACCCCCTTATTCATCGTAGCATAGCACGCATACACTCCCCTTCCGGGAATAATCTTGTCCTCATTCATCACCTCCACATTCGCCGTTGGGTAACCGATAGTGCGACCAAGTTGCTTCCCATATACAACAGTGCCCGTCAGGCTGAAATCACCCCCAAGCAGGCGATTTGCCATTTCTATCTCACCTGACGCAATATGATTGCGAACTATCGTGCTGTTTACCTTAATCCCATCAACAAGATACTCCGGCTCACGGATTACCTTTATCCCCTCACTCTTCCCTATCTCTACATAGTCCTCAAAAGTCAGACCCGTATCACTGCCGAAACGATTGTTAAATCCCAGGATTATCGTCTCAACATCATATTCATACTTAAGGCTGCAAATATACTCATGCGCCGTCATTGCCCGCAGACGCGGTGTAAACTCCAATATAGCCACCGTATCCACGCCCTCACTAAACAGCAAGTTCCGTTTTTCTTCCGGCGTAGTGATAAGTTTCGGCGCTATCTCCGGGCGTATCAGCGAGAGAGGATGATTTGAAAATGTTATCACCAGCGAGCGGCTACCGCTCTGCTCCGACTCCTGGCGGAGGTGGCGCAGCAAATCACGGTGACCAAGGTGAACACCGTCAAACATCCCGATGGTGGCTACAGCACGACTCATATCATTCTATCATATCCACAAAATCACAGCCCGGACCTACATACGCCGTACCAAAGCCCAATGCCGCTGCTGCATCGATATTTGTCTGTGAGTCATCAAAAAATATCGTTTCTTCCGGCTTAATGCCAAAGTTCCTCACCACTGCATGGAATATCTCTGCATCAGGCTTGGCGCAACCCGCCTCAAATGATGTCACTATGCCGTCAAAATAATAATTCATGTCTCGACCGAGTTTCCTAAATTCCTCACTTATCACACTGTTCCACATTATCGGGTTAGTGTTAGAAAGCATATAGATTTTATACTTTTTGTGTAGCCGCTCAAGTGCCTCAAGGCGATACTCAGGTATGCCAAGGAGAAACTGGCAAAAAGCATCGTCTATCTGAGCATCTGTGACAGGATTGGGAATTAAAGCTCGGATTTCTGCCCGAAATTCTCCCTCACTCAGCTTTCCCTCCTCAAGTTTCAGAAACGGCCCTTGCTGAGCATAATCCCCAAGGAAACTGTCTGCATCAGACATCCCTATTTTAACCAGTGCATCTACTGCGTTCTGTCTGCGGATATTCATTATCACGCCACCCAAGTCAAAAAGTAAGTTTTTTACCATATATCGTTCGATAATTTTCTATCTTTTTCTTAATATTGTCAGTCCGTCGCGCAACGGGAGTATTACAGACTCAACTCTGCTATCCGCTGCCACTGCTTCGTTAAATGCCGATATTCCACGCGACTGAGCATCATGATTTGACTCCATATCCACAATTTTGCCATCCCATAGTGTATTATCTGCAAGAATATACCCGCCCTCTTTCACTTTCGGGAATACTGCATCGTAATATTCCTTATAAACTCGCTTATCTGCATCAATAAACACCATGTCAAACTCCTCGTCAAGCGATTTTATCACCTCCATCGCATCTCCTATGTGCAAATGTATTCTGTCGGCATAGGCGCTTGAGGAAAATAGGCGGGTCAGATGCTCCTCAAGCTCATCCTCAACCTCTACAGTATGAAGATGCGCATCTTCCGGCATCCCCTCCGCAAAACATAGTGCTGAATATCCCGTAAATGTGCCCAGCTCAAGTATCCTTTTCGGCTGTATCATTGTCGTAAGCATCTTCAGGATACGCCCTTGCAAATGTCCTGAACACATTCTGGAATAAAGGAAATGTAGATGCGTCTCGCGGTCCAGTTGCTTCAGTGCATCCGGTTCCGCTGAGATATGCGAGAGTATGTAATCCTCTATCCTTTCGTCAAACATACTAAAAGTTCATAATTGCTTCCACTGCAAGGCGGTAGCTGTCCACTCCAAATCCTGCTATCACGCCACAGCATACCGGTGATATTAGCGATGTATGCCGGATTGCCTCACGAGCATGCACATTGGAGATATGAACCTCTACCACAGGCACTTTCACCGCTGAAATTGCATCTGCTATGGCAAGCGAAGTATGAGTATATGCCCCGGCATTAAATGCTATCCCGATATATTGACGGTCAAAACCCACTTCATGGATTTTGTCTATCAGGTCACCCTCGTGGTTACTCTGGAAATATTCTATTTCTATCCCGTCAAAGCGCTCTCGCAGGTCGGCTATGACATCTTCCATCGTTGTACTGCCATAGATTTCCGGCTCGCGTGTGCCAAGGAGATTGAGGTTTGGTCCGTTCAGAATGAGGATTGTTTTCATATTCTATCAATGTTTTACGTTTACTACCTGTGTTGGTGCCTTATTTGCATTACGCTCCTCCACCGCGTCTATCAGCTCGTGTGCCACATGGATAAATGCCTGCGCTGTCATTGTGTCGCCAAGTGCCACCGGTGCACCACCGTCACCGCCTTCACATATCGACATCACCACCGGTATCTGACCAAGCACTCTTACGCCCTGCTCTTCTGCCAGTTTCACAGCTCCTTCTTTGCCAAAGATGTAATATTTCTCATCCGGGTGCTTTTCAGGCGTAAACCATGCCATATTCTCTACAAGTCCGAGTATCGGCACGTTTATGCGCTCATCATTAAACATTGCTATGCCACGGCGAGCATCTGCCAGTGCCACCTGCTGCGGAGTGGATACTACCACCACACCCGTTATACCAAGTGTCTGAACAAGCGTCAGGTGTATATCGCTCGTGCCGGGAGGCATGTCTATCAGGAAATAGTCTAACTCGCCCCAGTCTCCCTCTGTGATTAGCTGAGTGAGCGCACGAGACGCCATACCGCCGCGCCATACCTGTGCCGAATCTGGATTTACCAGAAATCCGATTGACAGCATCTTTACACCATATCGCTCGTGCGGTATTATCAGGTTTTTGCCGTTCACTTCATGGATATAAAGCTCTGCACCCTCCACTCCAAACATTTTCGGCACCGACGGACCGAATATATCCGCATCAAGGAGACCTACACGGTATCCCTCTCGAGCAAGTGCTACGGCAAGGTTGCTCGCAACGGTAGACTTTCCTACGCCGCCCTTGCCCGACGATATGCCGATAATATTCTTCACACCTTTCAGCGGACGCTCGGGTGCAGGCTCCTCATGCTGATATTTTACGTTGATATTGCCTTTTATTTCTACCTCAGGCGAAATATAAGTGCTGATTGCCGCCTCTGCCGCCTTTACAAGCGACTTTATAAACGGGTCAGTCGCACGAGGAAATATCAGAGAAAAAGACACCTTGTTCCCTTCTATACGAATATCATCTTCCACCATGCCGGACTCTACAATATTCTTGCCCGTGCCGGGATAGCGCACATTTGACAGTGCGTCAAGGATTAGTTTGGGGTATAACGGTTGCTGCATTTTTTTCTTTTTTATTTACGCATTTTGCGCATTATACATTAGGTCGCTCACATCTTTTTTTAGGACGTAAGCGCATTTACACATTTTTATACGTCACCTTAGGATTACAAAGCTCCGGACACTGCAATTCCCCTCGAGAAAAGCTGCGATATGTATCCGGCTCTATTTCCACATCCGGCTCAGCCAGCTCAAGTGGCTGAGGGAGTGGAAATGCTATATATTTTATGGTCAGACCGCGGCTTAGCCACTGCTGCTCATAAAATGTCTTGATATTCAGTATATCTCGTTCACCCACTACGTCAGGATTTCCATATAGGTCTGTAGTGTCCGCTATGGTTTTCAGCCCATTATGCTCTGCCATTATGTGAGTATAGGTATACAAAAACGGGCTGTCCGTTTTCAGGTGAATGATTCCTTCAGGACGTAGGATTTTGGAATATAGGTGCATAAAATTCGTGGCGGTAAGGCGTTTACGTACTCGCTTCATCTGTGGGTCCGGAAACGTAATCCATATCTCGTCTACCTCTCCCGCAAGGAAAAAGCGGTCAAGTAGCTCTATGTTTGTCCTTAGGAATGCCGCATTCGTCAGACCAAGCTCACACCGCTGCTTCGCGCCTGTCCACATTCTCGCGCCCTTTATGTCTATTCCTATAAAGTTTTTTCCGGGAAAGCGCTGCGCAAGACCTATGGTGTACTCCCCTTTTCCGCATCCAAGCTCCAGCACGATAGGATTTTCATTATGAAATACCTCCTCGCGCCACTTGCCGCGCAATGGGCACACATCATCGCTCATCACCTTAAACGGATACTGGTACACGCCTTCCAGCGTCTCCATTTCCTTAAACTTTTTCAGCTTATTCTTTCCCATAAAAGCATTTATTACAGTTCTTTGCCTGACACGATTGCCTCTGTATCTCTTGCTATCATCAGCTCTTCGTCGGTAGGAACTACCACCACTTTTACCTTTGATTCTGGTGTGGAAATCACTGTCTCTGTCCCTCGTGTTACGGCATTGAGTTCCTCGTTAAGTTCCACGCCCATGAATTTCAGCGGACGGCATACATTTCCGCGCAGACCTGTCTGGTTCTCGCCAACGCCACCCGTAAACACGATGATGTCAACTCCGCCCATCTCTGCTGCGTATGCACCGATATATTTTGTTATGCGCTGCTCATACATTGCCAGGGCAAGCTGTGCTCGCTCGTTCCCTGCCTTGTCTGCAGCCTCTATCTCACGCATATCTGATGAGATTTCAGACACGCCTGCAACACCGCTCTCTTTATTGATGATGCGCTGTAGGTCATCGGCAGTAAGATTATGCTTTTTCATCAGATATGTCAATGCTCCCGGGTCTATGTCACCTACGCGCGTTCCCATCATTAGTCCTTCTGTCGGAGTGAGGCCCATTGATGTATCCACGCTCTTGCCGCCGACAATAGCTGTAATAGAACCACCATTTCCTACATGGCAAGTGATGATTTTCTGCTCTTTAACATCTACA
>CALYOL010000123.1 GCA_945231345.1 uncultured Porphyromonadaceae bacterium | reverse complement strand
TCCGAAAATGTGAATTTTCAGCCATAAAAGAGTCCTAAAGTGTGAAATTCCACCCCAAAATCAGTCCGAAAGTGTGAAAAATTTTGTATCTTTGCACAAAACTTATACAATACGGCAAAATGGAAAAACTCCTCAAAAGAAAAATTGACAGCTTCCTCAAACAGTGGAAAAACTCCGAAGACAAGATGCCACTAATCGTAAAAGGCGCACGACAGGTCGGCAAAACTGCTTCCATCATGGCTTTCGCTGATGCTAACTATAAAAACGTCATAAAAATCAACTTCGTGGAGCAACCTGCATTCTGTCGCATTTTCAACGACGGATTTGAAGTTAGCAGCATTATTAAAAACATTTCCCTCATAAACCCTAATTGGCAGTTTTCTGAGGGGAACACTCTCATTTTCTTCGATGAAATGCAGAGCTGCCCTTCTTGCGCTACTGCACTGAAATTTTTCAAGATTGACGGCAGATACGACATTATTTGCTCAGGGTCGCTAATGGGTATTAATTACAAGGACATTGAATCTAACAGCGTCGGATATAAGACCGACTATGAAATGCACTCAATGGATTTTGAGGAATTTCTGTGGGCTAAGGGATATAACGATGAATTTGTTGATGAACTGTTTAGCCACATGGTAAATGTCAAGCCCCTGTCTGAACTTCAAATGGAACGACTCACAAGCCTTTTCCTTGAATACACAACCATTGGTGGAATGCCGGCTGTCGTTGATAGTTTTGTGAAAAAAGACAATTATAGCGGCTCTTCTCAGATGCAACGCCAGCTACTCATAGACTATGAAGAAGACATCACCAAATATGCTATTGGGCTCGACAAAGCAAAAATCAAAGCCGTTTATCACCACATCCCGGTTTTTCTTGCTAAGGAAAATAAGAGGTTTCAGATTACTAAAATCTCAAAAAACGCTCGAAATCGCGACTATATCGGCACTGTTGAATGGCTCGCCGATGCCGGTATAATCAATATCTGTTACTGTATGGCTTTCCCGGAACTGCCTCTCAAAGGCAACTACGACCCAAAATCTTATAAACTGTATTTTAAGGACACCGGGCTGCTAATTGCTTCTCTTGATGAAGAAGCGCAGCAAGACATTAGGCTTAACAGAAACTTCAATACTTATAAGGGTGCCATTTTTGAAAATATTGTCGGGGATATGCTCGTGAAGCAAGGATACGCCCTTTATTACTACAAATCTGAAAACCCTGCCATCGAAATTGACTTCTTTGTCCGTAATGCCAACTCACTTATACCAATAGAGGTAAAAGCATCAGACGGAACTTCCGTTTCTATGAAAAAACTTATTGTTGGTGAGAAATTTCCTGACGTAAAATTCGGAATCAAGTTTTGCCATAAAAATATCGGATTTGATGGCAATGTTTACACATTCCCTTATTTCCTCACTTTCCTTCTAAAACGTTTTTTGGCAATCACTTAAAATTCCACGTTATCGTCCCCTTCTGATTGCGGCTCCCATCGGCTATTGCCGAAAACTTTGTCGCGCGAGTTGCTGCTATTGTGCGGTTTCTTATCTGACTGTCACCGGAAGCCGCGCCGTCACCGCCGGCATACGTCGCCTCTATCACCTCACCCTTCGCATTGACCACGACCGACACTCTTATCGTACCGGACTTTCGGCTGCTGTTCTTGCCCCAGCTAACTATCGTGCGACCGGCAAGGTCATGTCCCGCTGAACCCTGAGGACTACCGGACACCGCTTCACCGCTATCTGTGCCACTGATACCGCTTCCGCCGCCATTGCCACCAAACTTCATCTGATTGTTTATCTTGTCGCGTGCCGCCTGCTCACGTCGCGCCTTTTCTGCCGCTTCAAGTTCCTCACGAGTAGGACCTTGCTTTTCCGGCTGTGGCTTTTTCACTTCCTGCGCTGGAGACGGATTTTCACTGGTCACAACAGGCGCCGGTGTCCCCTGCTCACCTGCATTTTCCATATCACGACTATCGCTCACCGATTCACCCGACGCTCCTTCATCTTTCGGCGCATCTGCCGGGCGAACATTCGTTATCATGTCGCCTAAGTTTATATAGTCGCTCACAAGCAGGATTTCTGTCGAATCTTCCTCAAGGCGTGGGTCATCTGCATCTTGAGGCGGCCAGCTGAGATAGGTGCTGCAAAAGGTCAGCAGCAACACCAAGTGAAATAGTGCTGCCACAACTGCTGCAATCAGCCTGTCTCTTTTATTTGAATCCATAGCTCGACTTTTATATTCTATTGTCGCGGTTTCGCACTCTTTGGCGCCGGCTTCGTGGCAAGCACCATTTTCAGGTTGTGCTCTGCACCGATATTTAGGATTTCCACCACTTTCCCATACGGCACACTCTGGTCTGCATACACTGCTATATACCCTTCCGGGTCTTGCTCGCGGGCAAGCGTCAGGAATGTCACCAGCACCGACGGATTCATCGGCTGGGGCTCCTCACCGCCATACGACGCATACAGGTTTTCTTCTGCGTCAATATATACGGTGGTTGCCGGCTTTATCGCCGTCTGCTCTGAGCTTTGGGGCAAATTAACCTCCAGTGCCGTCGGAAATACAAAGGTTGACGTGACCATGAAAAAAATCAGCAGTAGGAAGATGACGTCTGTCATTGACGCCATTGAAAATCCCGACTGCATCTCGTGTTGACGTTTTATTGCCATTGTCACATGTCTTTATTCTGCCGGCTCATTCAGCAGGTCCATAAATTCCATTGACTTTGTCTCAAGCATATTCATCACTGAGTTTATGCGTGCCACAAGGTAGTTATAGGCGAATAGGGCGATAATTCCCACTATCAGTCCGGCTACCGTCGTCACCAGTGCCGTATAAATGCCGCTGGAAAACGTCGCTATATTTGCCGCCGTGCCCTGGCTCGCTATGTCAAAAAAGGCCTGTACCATTCCTATAACCGTTCCAAGGAAGCCAAGCATTGGGGCGCCCGCAGCCGTCGTGGCAAGCCATGGCAACCCTTTTCCGAGTGCTGCCACCTCGATATTTCCCGTATTTTCTATCGCCACAAGCACATCGCTCATCGGGCGACCTATGCGGGTTATGCCTTTTGCTATCAGCCTTGAATATGGCGAATTGTCTTTCTTGCATAGGTTCATCGCAGACTCTATCTCTCCCTCGTGGATATAGTCCTTTATCCGCTTCATAAATGTCTCATCATGCTTTGTCGCCCGGTTTATTACTATCGCGCGCTCCACAAATATATAAATGCAAACCAGCGACAGTATCAGCAGCGGTATCATCAATATGCCGCCCTGGGTACACAGCTCCCATACCGAAAGCTCCACCTCATTTACTGCCGGAGCCACGCCTGTGCCTTCGCTCAACACTTCATTTACTGTATCTACAAATTCCGGTGCTATCATATCATTTTATTTTTTAAGACATTCTTTATACTGGCGAATTGTTTCTCTCAGACCAAGGTACAGCGCATCTGATATCAGCGCATGACCTATCGACACTTCATCAAGGTAGGGCAGCTTCTCGCTGAAAAATCTCAGATTTTCCAGGTTCAGGTCATGACCGGCATTTACACCCAGACCCGCATTGTGCGCCGCGCGGCTCGCCTCCACAAATGGCGCAACTGCCGCTTCTCTGTCTGTTCGGTAATGGTCTGCATATGGCTTCGTATATAGCTCTACTCGGTCAACCCCTGTGCTTGCTGCCGCCTTTATCTGCTCTACATCGGGGTTCACGAATATCGACGTCCGTATCCCTGCCTCTTTCAGCCTGTCCACTACATCGGTCAGGAAGTCAACATTATCTGTCACGTTCCATCCGCTATTCGACGTTACCTGCGACGGGGCATCGGGTACTAACGTCACCTGCTCCGGACGAACTTGCAGCACAAGCTCCATAAATTCCGGCGACGGATAACCCTCGATATTAAACTCTGTCTTTACCAGCGGACGCAGTTTATACACATCATCACGGCGGATATGTCTCTCATCCGGGCGTGGGTGTACTGTTATCCCATTCGCACCAAACGACTCGCAGTCTACCGCCACCTGCTGCACGTCGGGAACATTCTCTCCTCGCGCATTTCGCAGCGTCGCTATCTTGTTTATATTTACACTTAAGTTCGTTGTCATATCTCAAAAAAATATTTGTAGGTCTAAAAAATTCTTCCTACTTTTGTAGACCTGTATTTTAAGAGTGCAAAAATACTCAGAATTATTAAATTTTAGAACAATTTGGACTTAAAAAATCATATTATTTCTAAAAAAGACGGTTCTGCACCAGTTAAGGGCGATTTATTCGACCGTCGTTTTCCCGTTAACATCGACGCCACGGAGATGGTTATCGCTTGCGACCCTGACGATTACAGCGCCGCACTAATCGCGCGCGCCGTCGAGGATTGCAATGCTCACGTCCTGAACCTTAACCTCACCGGA
Source organism: uncultured Porphyromonadaceae bacterium (assembly GCA_945231345.1). Lineage (GTDB taxonomy): Bacteria > Bacteroidota > Bacteroidia > Bacteroidales > Muribaculaceae > CAJUPY01. The sequence goes on along the minus strand of CALYOL010000123.1, from coordinate 921 downwards.
GAGCGTACCGACAAGGGTGACCTCATCGTTGACATCCGCGTCAATCACCGTAACGGCGACCATATCGCTCGCTCTCTCGAAAGATACGGTTTTGAAGTCCTCGACTATGCCGGCACTGACGACGATGACGACGACACCGCTCGTGAACGTGCTCTCGAAATTCTTAAAATCCTCGAAATTTAACACTCCTACACATAGCATGATTACTATCGCAGTTTACGGCAGCAGACGACAGGGTGAAAAGACTCCCCTCGTAGACACGCTTCTTCGCAGCTTTTCACAATATGGATGCCGACTCGTCCTTCACTCTAAAATCTACTCTTACCTCACCGAAATGCTACCGGGTGACCCACAGCAGAATTGGAATGTTTACGCCGTTACAGACAGCGACCGTTTTTCCGCTGACTTGGCGGTGAGCCTCGGTGGTGACGGTACCCTGCTGCGTACTGCCCAGTGGGTCGGCGACAAGGAAATACCTATTATCGGCATAAACACCGGACATCTCGGCTTTATGACCGCTTTCGAGCTCAGCGACGCCGAAAAAATTGTCGACATGCTATTCCGTAGCAAATTCTCCGTCGAAAACAGAACTCTCATCTCTGTCTCCACTGAAAACGCGCCGCGCGGTTGGAGAAATTTTGCTCTTAACGAGGTCGCTGTCCTAAAACACGACACCGCTTCTATGGTTTCTGTAAAAGCTTCACTCGACAACCGTCCGCTCGCCACTTATCTCGCAGACGGACTCATCGTCGCTACCCCTACCGGCAGCACCGGATACAATCTCTCCGTCGGAGGTCCTATCCTACAGCCTACTGCCCCTAATTTCGTCATCTCACCCATCGCCGCTCATTCCCTCACCATGAGGCCTCTCGTTATCAGCGACCAATCATGCCTTGAGCTTACCACTTCCTCGCGTTCTGC
>CALYOL010000122.1 GCA_945231345.1 uncultured Porphyromonadaceae bacterium | reverse complement strand
ACTTCAGACTTCTCCAAAATCACTTTTGAATACCACGGAACTCACGAATACCGACGGGGTGGCGACAATCTCGACTTGCAGCCACACAATGCTCTCGTTGCTGAACAGACTGACCATAACATTCATGCCGCAGACCTGTCGTTTAGCCTTTGGAACCGAGACCGCTCAAACCGTGGACTCTTTTTCGCTTCCATGCAAAACACACGAAGAAACAGCTATTATGGCAGCGGAATGGACGAGAACGCTTACGGCAAAACAAAAGACTTTGTTGGTGTAATCGGCGGACAATATATCCGAAATTTTTCTCGCCTCTTCTTCATGCCGGCTGAGTTTACTGCCGGTGTTGAATTTAACTACAACTACCTGAACGACGTCACTCTCGGCTACGACCACGACGTAAGCCAGCACGTTAGAATCCACTCCGTCTATGCACAAAACGAATGGCGTACAGACCGATGGGGATTTCTCGTCGGTGCCCGCATGGACAAACACTCTCTTATTTCCGACCCAATTTTCTCTCCCCGCGCCAACATCAGATTCAATCCTTCCGAGAATTTAAACTTCAGGCTCTCATACTCCACAGGTTTCCGCTCTCCCCAGGCATACGACGAAGACTTTCATGTCGCTATCGTTGGCGGAGACCGTGTCGTCACTATCCTTGCACAAGACCTTAAGCAAGAAAGCTCTAACAGCATTAGCGGCTCTGTCGATTGGTATCATACATTCGGAAACGTACAGGCCAACGTCCTTTTCGAGGCTTTTTATACAGACCTCAAAGACGTTTTTGCACTCCGACTCCTCGACGAACCCGACGAGAAAGGAAACCAAGTACTCGAACGATACAACGGCAGCGGCGCTCGTGTTTGGGGGTGTAACCTCGAGGCTAAAGCTGTTCTTAACTCTCGCTTTCAGGCGCAGGCTGGAATCACACTCCAGAAAAGCAGATACAAGAAGCCGGAGGTATGGAGTGAAAATGAAAATGTCCCGGCTGAAAAAAGAATGTTCAAGACTCCTGACGCTTACGGTTATTTCACTCTAAAATACAATCCTATTAAGCCACTTACACTTGGTTTTACCGGCACTTACACCGGTCCTATGCTCGTGCAGCACCTCGCCGGCTCTGGCACTGACATCGACGTAGCTGTTCAGACTCCATCTTTCCTCGATGCTACATTCAAAGTCTCTTACGACTTCAAAATCTTTGACTACTCCACTCTCCAAATAAATGCCGGAGTACAAAACCTGTTTGATAGCTACCAAAAAGATTTCGACAAAGGTGAAAACCGCGACTCTGGATACATATACGGTCCAATGATGCCGCGCAGCTTATTCGCCGGAATAAAAATCAAAATATAACAACTTATAACTCAGCCATATACGAGCCTTGCTGAAAATAGCGATGCAAAATATTCTTCAAAATATTTGCACATTCAAAAAATTCTTCTTAAATTTGCACTCGCAAAACCACAGCAAGGTTCCTTGGCCGAGTGGTTAGGCACCGGTCTGCAAAACCGTTTACAGCAGTTCGATTCTGCTAGGAACCTCAAAATAAAGCCCGCTCATGCGGGCTTTGTTGTTTATCATTTGACTAAATCGCTTTTTATGGAAGAAAAACCTCTGATTTTTATCAGCAACGACGACAGCATTAACGCACCCGGGCTCCGCAGGCTCGTTGATTGCGTAAAATGCCTCGGAGATGTAGTTGTTGTAGCCCCGGAATTACCTCAATCCGGAATGTCATCTGCCATGACAATTAATTCCCCTCTCCGCGTTAAGCAATACGACGACTATAACGGTGCTAAAATGTACTCCGTTAACGGGACTCCCGTCGACTGCGTAAAACTGCCACTGCACACTTTCCTTGACCGTATGCCGAACCTTGTTGTCACAGGTATTAACCACGGCAGCAACGCCGGAAACAACATCCTTTACTCCGGAACTATGGGCGCAGCATTCGAGGGTGCAATGGTGGGTATTCCTTCCATCGGATTTTCTATCCTCAGCCACTCTATGGACGTGGACTTCTCGCATTGCGCACCGCATATCACCAATATTGCTCGCAAAATATTGGAAAACGGGCTCCCATATCGCACATGCCTCAACGTTAACTTCCCCGTAGGTGAAATTAAAGGAATTAAGGTCGTTCGAACTGCCATCAGTCACTGGACCGAGGAATATATGAAATACACCGACCCTCATGGCAAAGATTTCTATTGGCTGACAGGCTCCATCATCAACGAAGAACCAGACTGCGACGAAACCGACCTCTATTGGCTTGACCGTGGGTACGCCACCATCGTGCCCGCACAAACCAGCCAAGACGCCACAGCACTTATCGAGCCACTGAAGAAGATTTTTTAGAATCTCTTTTATAAAAAATAATAGCGGGCAGAACACCCGCTATTATTTTTTATACCATCTATTGCTATTGGCTACAGTGACATTAACTCCATTTGTAAAAAGTGTTACTTACTGTATCCGCGAATAATTCCACGCTTTGAATTGCGTATAAATGCAATGATTTCATCGCGCTCCGGTGTCTGAGGCAGCTCTGCCTCTATATGGTCAAGAGCCTCAGAAACATTATACTTTGACAGATACAGGAAGCGGTAGAAATTCTGAATATCGTTTATCTGCTCATTTGTGAAATTTCTACGATGTAAGCCTATAGAATTGACCCCGGAATACACAAGAGGCTCACGACCCGCCTTGACGTATGGAGGCACGTCCTTGCCGATTAGAGCACCACCCTGAATCATCACGTGGCAGCCTATATGGCAGAACTGGTGTATCATGGTGCCACCACCTATCACCGCATAATCATCTACTACCACCTCGCCTGCTATCTGAGTCGCATTGGAGATTATCACATTATTGCCTATTACTGCATCGTGAGCAACATGGCAATATGCCATTAAAAGGCAGTTGCTGCCCACTACAGTCTTGCCCTTTGATGCCGTTCCGCGATTTACAGTCACACACTCGCGCAAAGTCGTATTGTCGCCTATGATTGCAACAGTTTCTTCGCCCTGAAATTTTAAGTCTTGAGGTATTGCCGAAATTACGGCACCCGGAAAAATCCTACAGTTTTTACCTATTCGGGCACCTTCCATGATAGTCACATTGCTGCCAATCCATGTTCCCTCACCTATCTCCACATTCTGTGCTATTGTGGTAAACGGCTCTATTACTACACTTGGATGGATTTTTGCAGCTGGATGGATATATGATAGTGGTTGTTGCATATTTTCTCTTTTATTTGTTTTTTATGATTTGTGCCATGAACTCACATTCTGATACCACCTTCTCGCCAACAAAGGCATAGCCCTTCATTACGGCGCATCCGCGGCGCATCGGTGTCATAAATGACACATGGAATATTAGTGTATCGCCTGGTACTACCTTCTGGCGGAATTTCACGTTGTCTATCTTCATGAAATATGTAGAATATCTCTCCGGGTCTTCTACCTGAGATAAAACAAGCAAACCTCCCGTCTGAGCCATTGCTTCTACATGAAGAACACCCGGCATTACCGGCTCTTCTGGGAAGTGTCCCTGGAAAAATGGCTCATTGGCTGTCACATTTTTCACGCCTACGATGTATGAGTCGCTGCGCTCTATGATTTTATCCACGAGCAAGAACGGATAGCGGTGAGGCAACGCACGGCGAATATCGTTAACGTCCATCAATGGAGCCACTGATGGGTTATAGAGTGGAGCCTGCACTGGCACTTTACGAAGTTCCTGACGGATTTTCTTTGACAGTGCAGTATTCAGCGCATGTCCAGGCTTGATAGCTATCACCTTGCCTTTCAGTGGACGACCGATGAGAGCAAGGTCTCCGATTACGTCAAGTAGCTTATGGCGCGCAGGCTCATTCTTATGCTGAAGTGGCTTATCATTGATATAGCCGAAATCTGTCACCTGCTTGTGAGGTACCCGCAGAAGGTCCGCCAGGTGGTCTAGCTGCTCCTGAGCCATCGGCGTATCATAAATCACAATAGCGTTTTCAAGGTCTCCACCCTTGATTAGGTTCCCCTTAAGCAGCTGCTCTATCTCGCGAACAAACACAAATGTGCGGCTTGATGCTATTTCCTTGCCAAAATCCTGGATATGATCAAGTGATGCATATTGGTTGTTGAGGATTGGAGAATTAAAGTTCACCATTGTATCAATGCTAAACTCCTCATCCGGCAGCAATGTCAGGGACGCGCCAGTTGAGTCGTCATGTACCTCGATGCGCTGTTTTACGATATAAAAATCCTTGTCTGCTTTCTGCTCTGCAAGGCCTACACTATTGATATTCTCAATATATACTGATGCGCTACCGTCAAGGATAGGCATTTCCGGAGCATTCACCTGGATAAGGCAGTTGTCGATGCCTGATGCATAGAGTGCAGCCATTGAGTGTTCAATTGTGCTGACTCTCGCATCACCCGATGCGATTACCGTGCCTCGAGTGGTTTCTACCACGTTTTCAGCGAGAGCGTCGATGATTGGTTGGTTTTCAAGGTCTATACGCTGAAATTTATAGCCATGATTCTCAGGTGCGGGAAGAAATGTTGCAGTGATGTTTAGGCCTGTATGAAGTCCTTTGCCGCTCACTGAAAATGACTCTTTAAGTGTCTGTTGTTTCATGACAGTAATATTTATTACGACTGTTATTGTTTATCTTGTTCTTTTAATTGCTTTTCCAGTTGTGCCACTCGGCGATATAGTGAGTCAAGGTTCTTCACGTTTACCGCCTGGCGCGCAAATTGACGGGCATCAACTGCCGGATAACCCATCAAAACCTGTCCATCAGGTATTGAGCGTGGAATACCGCTCTGCGCTCCTATCTGCACATTATTGCCTACTGCTATATGACCTGCGATACCCACCTGACCGCCTACCATACAGTTTGAGCCGACTTTTGCCGAACCTGCCACGCCGCCCTGGGCTGCCATGACTGTATTTGAGCCTATTTCGCAGTTGTGAGCTATCTGGATTAGATTATCCAGCTTCACTCCCTTGCGGATTACCGTTGAGCCCATGGTTGCTCGGTCTATCGTTGTGTTTGCGCCTATTTCCACATCGTCTTCCACTACTACGTTTCCTATCTGAGGAATTTTATTATAGTGACCTTCTACTGGGGCAAAGCCGAAGCCATCTGCTCCGATTACCACACCGGCATGGAGGATGCAGTTAGAGCCTATCACACAGCCATGATACACTTTCACGCCTGGATAAAGAATTGTATTATCTCCTATCCGCGCATTTTCACCGATGTATACCTGTGGGAATATCTTTACGCCCTTCCCCAACTTAACGCCCTTGCCGATATAGGCAAATGCGCCAACGTATGATTCTCCGTCTACATCTACGC
>CALYOL010000121.1 GCA_945231345.1 uncultured Porphyromonadaceae bacterium | reverse complement strand
GCACTAAGCGACATCGCCCGGCTAAAGGGTTCCCACAAATAGGTCTCTCCGAGACATAACCCCGAAGTGCCTCCGACACAACGGTGCACTTCGCCTGACGAGCGGAGGTGATGCATCACGACGCTACGATAGGGTGGAAATCTATTCAGTGAATAGTGAATAGAGAATAGAGAATAGAGAATAGAGAATAGAGATAGTGAATGGAGAATAGAGAACAGAAGATAGAGAGAAGAGAACATTGAAATATTGGAATCCGATTTGGCGGGATAAAGAAATAAGAGAGGTGACCGAGAAATTGATGGCAAATTGAAAGCATTGGCTGTTGAGCTCTGCACTTGTCTATTGCGACAAAGTATTGCGAAAAAGTGTCTTATATGTGTTTTTTAGTTGATTGATTTTGTGTTTAAATGAAATTTTATTAATTTTGCGGACGGTTACATTTTTTACAAATAATCCAAGTAAAATCTAAAAGACATCATGAATAAATTACTATCATCGCTTCTAAGCATAATGTTTATGCTAACAGCCTTGACGAGCGGTGCCGCGACATTTATCGGCGAGCGCACAGATTTCCGTGACGAAACAATCTATTTCGTAATGACAACGCGCTTCTATGACGGCGACCCGAGCAACAACTGGCAGTGCTGGGACAATGTTGAGCGTAACCAGGGCGACCCGGCATGGCGCGGGGATTTCAAGGGACTAATTGAGAAACTTGACTACATAAAGGCACTTGGCTTTACAGCAGTGTGGATTACACCGGTAGTGACGAATGCGTCAGGCTATGACTATCATGGCTATCATGCGTTTGACTTCAGCACGGTGGATAAGCGCCTTGAGAGCGAAGACGTGGCTTTCCAAGACCTCATCGATGCGGCACATGGAAGGGGAATGAAGATAATCCTTGACATAGTAGTGAACCACTGCGGCAATTTCGGAGAGGCAAACCTGTGCAAGCTGTTTACTCGCGACTGGAGCAAAAACCAGGCAACGATAGATGACTGTATGGTGCCCTACACGGTAAAGGACGGAGGAAAACTGCCGGATGACTATCTACAGCTGCAGGGATCGCTACAGCATTCCTCAAGGCTTGCGCAGATGAAGAATACAGACGGAGTGAACCATGACGTGAACAACTATTGGCACCACGTAGGCACTAATTGGGACTGGGATGACTATTCACGCTGGTATGCGCAAATAGCAGGCGACTGTGTGGACCTGAACACAGAAAATCCATACGTGAGCAATTATCTGGTGGAATGCTATGGCAAGTTTATTGAAATGGGAGTTGACGGTTTCCGTATAGACACATCAGGCCACGTATCTCGCCTAACGTTCAACAATGCCTTCCTGCCACAGTTTCTTGCCCTGGCAGAGCAGCATAAGGACAAACGAAACGGCGGTGATTTCTTCATGTATGGCGAGGTGTGTGCGAGAGAGCGTAACGTGGTGTATCGCAACCATGAGAACTGCTCACCATTTTTCTACACATGGAAAGAAACGAAAGACTATCCATGGGACTACAGCGAAACATCATGGAACGGTATGGTGGTGATGGAAGGAGAAAAGGGCAACCATGTCAATATTTTGTCACAAGACAGTCAGGGAGTTGACTATAATGGAGACTCAAACCTGCCAAATTCAAACAATGCCTTCCTTGACGGGAACGCATATCATACGCCCGACCACACGATGTATTCAGGGCTAAGTGTAATCGACTTCCCGATGCACTGGAACTTCCGGACAGCAGCAGAGGCATATTCCGTGAAATACGGAGACAAATATTATAACGACGCGACCTACAATGTGGTGTATGTAGATTCACATGACTATGCTCCTGACGGCGCTCCAGAAAGTGTGCGTTTTAACCAGCCACAGGATGTATGGGCAGAAAACCTATCTCTGATGTTCACATTCCGCGGCATACCGTGCATATATTACGGGTCAGAAATAGAGTTCCGTAAAGGCAGCGTGATAGACTTAGGTCCCAATATCGCACTGAGCGAGACAGGACGCGCATATTTTGGGGGATATATCAAGGGAAACATCACCGTAAATGACTTTGCAGACTATACAGGAGCAACCGGCAATGTGGCAGCGACGCTGAGTCATCCCCTTGCTCTGCATATCCAGCGACTGAACCAAATCCGTGCTGCCGTACCGGCACTCCGCAAGGGTCAGTATTCAACGGAAGGCTGCAGCGGTGACTTTGCATTCAAGCGTCGTTATACGGATGATAAAGTGGACTCTTACGCACTCGTGACAATCAGCGGCAACGCTACATTTACCGGCATAGAAAACGGAACATATACCGATGTGGTGACAGGTGACGTGAAGATAGTGACAAACGGCAGCCTGAGTGTCAGCTGCGCGGGCAAGGGAAACCTGCGCGTATATGTACTCAGCACCGCCAAGACTCCGGCACCGGGCAAAATAGGAGAAGATGGCAAATATATCTATGGCACAACGTCTGTAGAGGCAGAACAGCAAGGATATGACGGCACCGAGGAAGAAACCTCATCAAACAACGGCGACCCAATAGATGTAGATATACCAGAGCCGGAACCAGTAGAACCAGTAGAACCGACAATGGAAGAGGGCGAGCAGGGCGCATTCTTTGAATCAACATGGAGCGGCACAATCCGGGCATATGTATGGACTTCAAGTGGCAACGTGACAGGGTCATGGCCTGGTCAGACATGCCAGAACCTTGGTAACGGCATCTGGAAATGGCACTACGACGGCACAAAGAACCTTGAGAATAACGGTGCTCAGATAATCTTCAACAGCAGCAACGGCAACCAGACAAGAGACATGGTATTTGTAAATGGCGGATATTATAATTCCAACGGAGAACTGGTGAAAGTAATCGAGGGAGCAGGCGAAATCCCAGACGAACCGGAAGCTCCTGCAGAAACGATAAACTGGGTGTTCTACTTCGACAATACATCGTCAGCATGGCCTATAGTAAGTGTATATTTCTATGACGAGGGAAATGGCTACAAGAAGTATCTTGGCGATTGGCCAGGCACAATGATGACACTTGGCGAAGAGAATATGTGGTCAATCTCATTCACAACGACAGACGCAATAATCACCCCGAAGATAATCTTCAACAATGGAGGCAGTGGCAAACAGACACCAGACCTGGAAGCCGTGAACAATGGGGTATATACTTCATCCGGTTTTGACCATACAGGAGTAGCGACAATCTCAGCCGACGGACTGACAATCACAGCGCAAAACGGTGTGCTTTACATCACTACAGCAGTAGCGCGCGATATAGACATAGTATCAGCGTCCGGCATGTCGTTCCGTCATAGCCTGAAGGCAGGACAGAATGCGATAGCAGGTCTTTCACGCGGAGTATATGTTGTGGCAGGCGTGAAAGTGGCATTGTAAAGAGTCACGAACATAAATAAACATCATAAACAGGCTCTTATAGGAAACTATAGAGCCTGTTTTTTGTGTGAGCGGCTGAAAATTTGTATCTTTGTAAAAAATTGAGAAGATATGCAATCAAAGAAGACGATAGAGCTATTAAGCGAGCTGAAAGGCAATGAGAAAATCAGTGTGCTGTTTGTGTGCCTGGGCAATATATGCCGCTCACCGGCAGCAGACGGGGTTATGCGTGCGATAGTAGAGGAGAAAGGCGAGGAAAGCCGGTGGGAGATAGATTCTGCGGGAACGGGGAACTATCATATAGGCGACCTGCCCGACCGCCGAATGCGAGTGCACGGGTCGCGTCGCGGCTATAATTTTGACCATATCTGTCGTCAGGTGCGATATTCAGATTTTGAGCGATTTGACCTGATAATAGCGATGGACAGGAATAATGAGTATGACCTGAAGCGGATGGCACCAAGCCCGGAGGCAGAGCGCAAAATAGTGCAGATGTCGGAGTTTTTTACGATAGCCACGCGCTATGATTATGTTCCAGACCCGTATTATGAGGGTGCTGAAGGCTTTGAGCTTGTCCTTGACCTGCTGCAAGATGCGTGCGCAAATCTATATAATCAGCTTAAGTGAAAATTGAATAATTGAAAAAAAAGATACCATGAAAAAGATAAGAGTGATTTTTACAGCAATTATGATGTGTGTGTCAATGTTAGCCAGTGCGATTGTGGATGTGACGTGGAAACTGGTGGAAAACCGGGAAATAGATGGTAATCGCACTTATATACAGAGATTTACAGTGAAAAATCATTATGGACTAAGCCGGCTGTGCTTCAATATGTTTGCGCGGAAGATGGAGGCGGTCAATCCGGCGGATAAGGTAGTGGAGATAGTTCCCGGATATTATTATATAGAGAGCAGCCGTTTTGGCGAGAGTGAGGAGCCGGTGGAGATAGACATAGAGGTGAAAGGGAAAATGACGTCGTGCAACTATGCGCCAGACGGATTGCATGGAGTGAGTGGCGACGGACACCTGATAGCGGTAAAATATTGCCGTAATAGTCTGATGGACAGTGATAAAAGCGCATTTGCCGGGTGGGCAACACCGAGTGAAAAGATATATGAACTGAATGCTTCTTTGGCGGACAGCACTCCGCTGAGTCCATACGAAATAATACCGTCGTTTAAGTCTGTGACAATGGGTGAGGGAACTTATACGGGCGGACTATCCGGCATCAGGACAGCGATAATCAGCAATGACAATCCGGAATTTTATCGCATCACCGTGTCGCAAGACAGTGTGAGGATAGAGGGGGCGAGTGAATCGGCTGTGAGAATGGCTCAACGAGTATTTGTGAACAATGTGTTGCCGAATAGCGAAGGCGGCTTGCCATGCGCAGTCATTGAGGACTATCCTGATTTCCATTATCGCGGGCTGATGATAGACGTTTCGAGAAATTTCCTGACGCTGCCGGAGGTACAGAAAATAGTTTATTCTATGGCGTCGCTAAGGCTAAATCGCCTTCATTTCCATATTACAGACGATGAGGGATGGCGACTGGAAATCCCCGGCTTGCCAGAGCTGACAGCGGTTGGTGCTCGGCGAGGATATACGACAACAGAGGATGAGTATCTGGCACAAATATTTGCCGGAAATGGCGACCCGAACAGTACTGAAGGAACTGCAAACGGGTATTATACACGCGAAGAATTTATCCAGTTTATCCGTTTTTGCCATGAGCTTGGTGTAGAAGTTATACCGGAGATAGAGTCGCCGGGTCATGCGCGGGCAGCAGTGTTGGCGATGGAGAGCCGATATAGAAAGACGGGAGATGATACTTACCGCCTGCGTGAAGATGGCGACACGTCGCGCTATACGTCAGCTCAGAGTTTTCATGACAATCTGATGAATCCAGAACTTCCAGGTCCGTACCGGTTGATGGATAAGGTGAGATATGAGGTTGGAGCGATGTATCTAGTA
>CALYOL010000120.1 GCA_945231345.1 uncultured Porphyromonadaceae bacterium | reverse complement strand
TCCAATACTCTGCTGACGGTCGCAAAATCACCAAATGCGGCATCACTATCTCCACTGAGGCGAGAAATATCACCCACTGGCGTTCTATATCCGAAGACGGCTCTATCATCGATGAGCAAAACTTCGCAAATGCCTAATTTGCAAAAAATGAACCAATTACTAACCCCTAAATATTTTCAACTATGAGCATTTTTAACAACTGGTTCTCACGTTTATGTTTCTCCGGCTTCGGTACGGGAACCGCCGCTGGTAAAGCTGCAGGTATTGTTATTTTCATCATGGCATTAGGCTTAATACTCCTGATTTGGATTATTTCACTAATCATCAAGCAATTCACAAAAAAATCAAACCCCGAAAACGAATAATCATCCCTCACTAATCCCATACGTCACGCCCATTTTTATTGCATGGGCGTGACGTTTTGCTTCCGTCTCTATTCTCTATATCTTAAAGTTGTGCGCCATCTCATTGATTTGCTCAAAAATCTGGCAATCTGCATCCGTCAATTCTCGTCCGCGACGTGCCATCACGCGACGTGCAATATCAAAAAACTTTGACAGCGGCACATCCGTAAAACCGGCGCGTGAACCCTCTGAAAACGACGCCAAAAAGTTGCGCTGAAATCCTGAACCATACACATTTACTCCCACTCCAAGCACTGTAGCCGTATTAAACATCGTATTTATGCCAGCCTTTGAGTGGTCGCCCATTATCAGACCGCAAAACTGTAGACCGGTACGCGTAAAACGCCTTGCCGTATAGTTCCACAGCTTGATTTCTGTATAGTCATTCTTTAGATTTGACGCAACACATCCCGCACCGATATTGCACCATTCTCCGATTACCGCATTACCGAGGAAACCATCATGTGCCTTATTGCTATACCCTATCATAACTACATTATTAAGCTCACCGCCTACCTTACACCATGGCCCAATCGTTGTCGCACCATAGATTTTTGTCCCCATATTGACGTTTGAGTGCTCACATATCGCTATCGGACCGCGTAGACAAGAGCCCTCCATCACTTCCGTATTTCCGGCAAGATAGATAGGACCATTTTTTGTATTCAGATACGCACCTTCTACCACCGCGCCTTCCTCAACAAACACCAGCCGCGGGTCTCCTATCACCGTATTGCTATCCGGAATTGGAGCAGAATGCCTGCCGGCTGTAAACCTCTCAAAATCAGCACGCAGCACATCATCATTCAGCGTAAAAATGTCATATAGGAAATTTACCGCCTTATACGTCTCAGTATAATCAATTCTCGTCAGTTCAGCCACATTTTCATAGTCCTCCCGGCTTCCCCTTAGTGCTACGACCTTCTCATTTGCATACAGATACTCGCCCATATTCAAGCCACAAACAGCTCTAATCAGGCTTTCATCCGGTATTATATTTCCGGCTATAAAAATATTATCATCCGCATACTCTGGAGCATACTTCACACTAAGATAATCCTCTGCCAATACCGAATACGCTCCCGGCAACATTGACTCCCACTTTTCGCGTATTGTATCTATACCCACACGCAACTCGCACAGTGGACGTGTATAACTCAATGGCAGCAAATTCGTCTTATCAGACTGATTATCAAACAATATTATATTCTTCATCTTGTTTTTTATTTATCAAATTTCTATCCGTTTCACTAACTAATGAATTGAAAAATTCCTCATTCAATAATTCAAAAGAGGCATACCATTCACTGGCACACCTCTTTGTCGTATTTAGTTAGTTAGTGTTATCTTCTTAACATTACTCTGCGATTGGGCTGAGAGTAAACACTCGGTAATTACCCTGTGCCTTCAGCTCTTTGAAGAAATTCTGTACATCTTCCACTGTGATTGACTGTAAAGTCTCAATATCACCATTTACTATATCCAGATTGTCTCCAACATACAGCTCAAGTGCGCGCATCCAGAAGTCATTCTTTTCAAGGTTCTCCTTTGCGTTCTTCACAAGATACTGAACCTGTTCTGAAACCTCTGTCTCTGTGATATTTGATGTTATATCCTCAAACTCCTGATTGATATATGCAAGAACATCCTTGCTCATTTCCGGATTGCATGGGAATGCTGTGCTGATTTCACAGTTCTGGCGTGGGTCCTCGTCTATGTCAAACTGGCAACGTGCATGGATTGAGTATGTTGCGCCCATTTCCTCACGAACCTTCTTCAGGAAGCGGTTGCCGATTACCTGACCTGCGATAAACGCTACTCTACGGCTCTTTGCCGTATAGTCTACATGGCCAAACATTGCGATATATGCCCACACCTGCGGTGTTTCCATCTTATAGTCATAGTTTCCTACAGTATTGCCGGAGATTGCAAGCAGATTGTCATCATATTTCACACTCACTGCCTTCGCTGGATTTGGCTGAAGTGATGCCACATACTGCTCAAGGAGTGGACGAAGTGTTTCCATATCCACATTACCCACGATTTCCATTGTATAGTCTGCCGGATTTGCTACCATTTCATTGATGATGGCTACTACTCGGTCTCGGTCTGCCTTTTCTATCATCTCTGATGATATCTGGCGTACTCGCTCGCTATTTGGATAAGTTGACTTCAGGTATTCTTTGATAAAGATATACTGTGGATTTGCCTCCTGATTGGCAAGTATGCCTGCATACATCTTCTTCAGTGCCTCAAACTCTTCCGCATCTACTGTTGGTGCCACAAAGCTCATATAGATGATTTCCATCGCTGTTGCAAGGTCGCGTGGTGTTGAGCTGAAAGATATTGTGCGTGAATTTGAGTCAAACGCAAAGTCATATCCTATCTGCTTGCCTTGCAGATACTTCTTCATGTCTGAGTCTGTATAGGTTCCAAAGCCCATCTTTGATGCTGCTATTCGCTGGAATGTCAGGTTGGCTGCATCTGCATCTGTATAGTTTGAAAGACCGCCCTTGGCATTAAAGTTGATGAGAATTTCATCTTCTTTAAACTTCGTCGGCTTTACTGCCACCTTCATTCCGTTAGACAGAGTAAGCATTGTATAGCCGATTGTGCTATTTTCTTCCTCGCTCACGATTTTGCCCGCTGCCGGAAGCTCTGGAATAAGTGGTTCAGACTTCATTTCATCTACGTATGGTTCTATCTCCTCTGCATCAACAGACGCTATTACAGCTGCCATATCTTCCTCTGTTGGAATGTAATACCCTTCTTTTTCAGGAAGCATACATGCTACTATGCGGTTGTCATCTGTCACATACTGCTGAAGTGTCTGGTTTATCATTTCCACTGGCAGCTGGCTTGAGAGCATCTGCATCAGCTGATATTCAACCTCAATACCCGGAATTGCATCGCCATCGATAAAGTGACGTACATACTCATATACATAGTCACCAGACTCGCGTTTCTCGCGGTTGTTATATTCTGTTTCAAGGCGTGACATATATTCCTTCTGCGCACGCTCATATTCTCCCACTGTGAAGCCACCGCGTACAGCACGGAGCAGTTCACGATATGCTGCTGCGAATGCAGGACGGATATCTGTTCCCTTGCCTACCACTGTCAGGTCAAGGGCATCCTTGGTCTTTGCCACGAAAAACTCTCCGTATGACACACTTGCCTGCGCAAATGGTGCATCTGGCTTTGCTCCAAGGTCACTCAGGCGAGTGTTGAGCATTGAGCCTATCATGCTGTTGATATAGTTCTGTGCAAGGAACGCTGCTGTATTGCGGAGCTCGCGTGGCAGCGACTCCTGTTTGATAAACATAAAAGCTACGCTGTTGGTCATCTCCTTATCGCTCCCGATTGCATAGATTGTGCCATCATTGTCTGCCACAGGGAAATATTCGCGTGGCTTCGCATTTTCCGGCATTTCTATGCTGGAGAACATTTCCTTTATCTTTGCCTCTATGCGGTCCACATCAATATCACCTACCACTACAATTCCTTGCTGGTCAGGACGATACCATGTCTCATAATAGTCGCGGAGTGCCTGATATGGGAAGTTATCCACAACCTCCATTGTGCCGATTGGCAGACGGACGCCATAGCGCTCATTTGGATATACCTTTGGTAGGATATTTTCCAGAATACGCATCTGACCTGCCATTGAGCGGCGCCATTCCTCATGGATTACGCCTCGCTCCTTGTCTATTTCCTCTGGAGCAAGGGTAAGGTCATTTGCCCAGTCATGGAGAATAAGAAGACATGAATCCTGTACAGACTCACGCTCTACTGGCACATTTGAAATGTTGTAAACTGTTTCATCTACAGACGTATAAGCATTAAGGTTCGCTCCAAACTTAACGCCTATTCCCTCAAGCCAGTCACGTAGACCATTATTTGGGAAATTTGTCGTGCCGTTAAAGCACATGTGCTCAAGGAAGTGAGCAAGACCTCGCTGATTTTCCTCCTCAAGGATACTTCCCACCTTCTGTGCAATGTAGAAATCCGCCTGACCTTTTGGCGTTTCATTATGACGGATGTAATAAGTCAATCCGTTGTCCAACTTTCCTATACGAACATTCGGGTCGATAGGAAGCTCTGGCATCTGCTGCGCTGATACACTGAATGACGCAAACATTGCTATCATTGCCACCAGCATAAATGCTTTGTTGATAAGATTTTTCATTTCTTGATATATTAAATTTTAATTTATAATTTTTATTCAGATTTATCTCATTTTTCCTTATGTGCAACGGATTTTCAAAGCCTCATAACCCGAGAATCCTTCTCACGCATCATATACTTAGACGCATAGTTACACAAAAAGTTGCACCATTTGCTTTAAAAAATTTCAAAAATAAGGTTTATTAACTTTCTCCCCCTATTCTCTATCATTGTCCTCTATTCAATAAAACAATGGATTTTTAAAACTTTCTGCAAAGATACAACATCAAACACCCCTTTGTCAATACCTTTAACTTTCTTTAACATCACTGACAAAAAAAGTGCATCGCCACCACGGCGCCACACTTTCTAAAAACAAGTTTAAACAATTAAAAATTCAATTATTTTATGAAAAATTTTCCTATCTTAGTCTCAGCTTCTGACCGGGACGTATTTTCGTCGTAGTCTTTATGCCGTTAAGACGACACAGCGACTTGACAGAAACACCTGTGCGTGACGCTATTCTGCTCAGGCTGTCACCCTTGCGCACAGTGTAGGTCTTGGCTGATTTATTATTTCTTCCATTATACTTCCCCGCATTCGGGTGAGTTTTCGCATATTCTGCCTGATACTGCTGGGCATACTTCTGATTTGCAGCCGGGTCAAAGTTGCGGGCATACTGATACGTATCTTTGTCAAACGTATATTCGTCTGTATGCACAGTCTGGTTCGCAAAGTCAAATATCGCCATCGGGTTGATTGGATATCCCATAAAGCGAGTCTCAAAGTGGAGGTGGGGTCCCGTGCTACGACCTGTATTGCCACCAAGTGCTATCGGGTCGCCCGCTTTTACATACTGGTCAGGCTCTACAAGAAACTCTGACAGGTGACCATACACCG
>CALYOL010000119.1 GCA_945231345.1 uncultured Porphyromonadaceae bacterium | reverse complement strand
GTATTTGTCCACATTTCAGTTAGTTCAGTGATGTTGTCGTCGAACTTGGTAGGAGTTTTTGCGGTACCCTTCAAAGAAACAGTGACATCCGGCGCACCTGCAGATGAAAGGACAAGCTGCGCAGAGTGGCTACCGATTTCCGTAGGAGAATATTTGACTGTGACGTTACCACCGGAAGCGGGGAGAGAAGCAGACGATACATAGAAACAGTCTGCGTCATCACCAGTGATGTCAATTTGGATATTATCAGTAAGTTTGCTGCCGACGATGCTTATTTCCTGATTGTCTTCAGAAGTGAAGAAGCAAGAGAGAGCGAGTTCTGAAGTGCTTGCAGAGATGTGAGGAGTGAGAATTTCCACCGGTTCAGGGTTTTGCTCAGGCACGTTTCCGAAAGTGTAATAAGCGATACCCTGGTTTGTAGAGAAAATCCACGCTTCAACAAAGTACTTATTGTCAGTGTTAATCATAACGTCGGTAGTGCAGTCAGTGTTCCGGTCAGAGCCAAGACCATCAGCGGGATAAGAGCCGCGGTTGTAGAGAGTAGAGTGGTCAGCAACGGCAATGATATCAAAACGCATTTTTGCGCCCTTGTAGAAAGAAGAGACATCAGAGCCGACACGGTCGTCGAACTGCGGGACAACGGCGTAAAGGTGGTTGTCGAACATAAATTCGTGGTAAGAGCCGCCCCAAGTTTCGCCGAGGTTGTGAGGGTATCTAATCTTGATTGGTGATGGATACCCATTGCTCCAAGCGCAAAGATTAGGCTGGATATTATTACCGGTAATCCACCAAACACCGCCGTTAGGATAAGCGCGAGCGTTATTCCCGACGTTGAAATAAGCAGAGCCGTCAGTAGTAAGTTCACGGTGATACTTGTTCCAAACGCCGGAGCTGTTACGGTTCAATTCTACGACGTAAGTAGCAGAGCCGTTGTCGCAACAGAAATTAATCCAGAGGTCAGTGTCGTAGTTGCAGTTAACGGCAACATCCATAGCATCACCGAGGCTTGTGCAGTTTTGGAGGTCGTTTGTATTGTAAAGCAGATAAGGCTCAGCCTTGTCGTCGTCCCATGCGTAAATACGTAGTTCTTCACCCTTCTTAGCGAGGTTGCAAGCGACGATGTGTCCTTGGAAACATTTTACGTCGCTGAGAGTGAGAGTACCACCCTTGACAATAGAACCGAGTTTAAGGTTTCCATAATCTTCTCCAGTCTGTGCGTTCAGCACTTTAATTTCGCTATTGTTGTAAATGCAGTAAAGTTTTCCGTTTTGGTATCCGAAATTACGGATTTTGGTTGCGTCGTAACCCATAGAAGTAGCATTTCCCCTCTGCTGAGAAAAATTCCACTTTTCAACAGGCTTGAAAGCACCAGCGGGAGTAGGCTCAACCCTGAGAACGAGTCCGTAAGCGAAGTAAGCGATGCCCTGCCCTTCAGCGAACACCCAAGCCTCGAAAGCGTTTGTACCGTTAGACTTGATGATAATGTCACCTGCACCGGATTCGCAAGGAGAAGAACCGAGACCGGCGGCGGGATATTCACCGATGAGGGATGTAGTAGAATATTCACCGGAGTCGTTAGAAATGAGCCTGATACGACCGTTTTTCTTATCATCGAACCTCATATTAGCGGCATACATAACACTGCCCCAATATTGTTCCTTATGGCTTGCGCCCCAAGAGTCACCTGTCTGTACTTCACAGTATTTAGCGAGGCAACCGGCGTCGGCATTGTAAGAAACATGGATAGGAAGCCCGTCATTACCGTCAATCCAGAACGGACCGCCCCAAGGATAAACGCGGCAGTTGTCGCCCATTCTGAGTTCGGTGTTTGCGTCGTATTTAACACGGGTGGTTTTTCCTTCCCAATCACCGTTAATGTTTCGATGAAATTCGTAGATAGTGGTCTTAGTTCCGTCGTCTTCACCAAAACCGAGCCAAATGTCTTTGCTGAAAGAGGCATCCCGAGCCGGTTCCATACACTTGCCAAGAGCGTTAGCGCCCATAAGGTCGTTTGTGCTGTAAAGGAGGTAAGGACCCATCATGTCGCTTTCCCAAGCATAGAATTTGAGAGTTTCTCCAGCCTTAGCGTAGTTGCAGGCGATGAGCCTACCGTCGACAAATTTAATATCGCTGAGAGCGTAAGTTCCGCCGTTTACGATTGTACCCAGCGGGAGGTCTCCGAGAAATTCGCCAGTCTGTGCATCAAGAGCCTTGATGCATTTGTGGTCGTAAACGCAGTATAACTTACCGTTAGCGTAGCAGAAATTGTTTATTTTGCTTGCGTCGTATCCTTTGGAATAGAGGGTATTAGCATTTTGTGAGCAGTTCCATTTTTCGACGAGGTTAAAGTCGCCGGGGATTGTGTGCTTGTAAGATGGGACATCCCCTTGCGCATAGCAAGCGAGTCCCTGCTCAGAAGAGCAAACGAAAATCCTGACGTAGTTGTCGCCGTCGGTATCAACGATAACGTCGCCGGTTCCGTTAGCGTTTTTAGTAGTGGAGCTAAGTCCGTCGGAAGGAAATTCGCCGAGCCAAGTGGTGTGTCCATAGTCACCGGCGTCGTCCATTTCAATACGAGCACGCCCTTTGAGCCGGTCGTCGAATTTTAGGTTAACGGCATATTTAAAGCCACGGAAATTAAATTCGTGGTGAGATGAGCCCCAAGTTCCAACATCGGAAAGTTCGAGGCTACGCTGCAGTTTGCCGTTATTGATGTAGAAAAAAGAAGGTTTGCTTGCGAGTCCGTCAATCCACCACACACCACCGTTAGGGTATGCTCTCGCAGTACCACCGGTCTTGAATTGGTTAGTACCGTCGGTAGTAACAGTCCAATTATAGTTTTCCCATCCGGAACCATTGTATTTGAACTCAACGAGTCGAGTGGTAGAGCCATCGTCGTTAACGAAATTGAGCCAGAAATTGTTATCCCAATTTCCGTTAGGTGCGATTTCCATACAGTCGCCCATACGAGCGCATCCGTGGAGGTCAGTTGTGTTCATGAACAGTCTCGGCTCTGCGTTGTCAGAGTCCCAAGTGTAAACGCGGAACTCCTGTCCAGCAACGGCAAGGTTGCAAGCGACGATGTGTCCGTCAAAACACTTGACATCGCAGAACTTAAGGGTTCCGCCCTTGCAGATGTCACCCTCCTTGAGAGTACCGATTTCCTCACCGTCTTCGGCGTTGATGATTTTGATAGAAGAATTGTCGTAAACGCAGTAAAGTTTACCGTTTTGGTAAGCAATATTTCGGATTTTGCGAGGGTCGTAAGTTTTGGAATTAACATTACCGCGCTTTTCAGAAACGTTCCACCGCTCAGTCATATAGCTAAGAGCCTCAGTGGCACCGAGAGGTCTCAGCGACTGGCTTCCATAGTTGAATTGGAGCGTGTTTCCGTTGAAATACATGTCGCCGATATAAAGTTGTCTCGGATGAATGGAAGATGTTGAATAGTGAGCGTGGTAAGCGATTTTGAACTTACCGTTTTTGTCGAAGAAGAGTGTGTGGTGCCCGCAACCGACAAGGTCTTCCATGTTTTTGAGGATAGGGTTTCCACTGTATTTAGTCCAGGAGCCGGAGCCAATGCTTGAAGAGGTTGCGTAACCGACAGCGTAACTGTGGCTTGTGTAGTCGTTAGCGGAGTAAGTGAGGTAATAAATACCATTGTGTTTCACGACGTTAGGTCCTTCCGTAACTCTACCGAGGACGTTTTCCCAAGACTGAGAAACGTTAATGCACTTTTTGAGCGTTCCGGAAACGGGAGTGACCAGGTCTCCGGCAAGTTTGCAAGACCAGATGCAGTTACCGTCGGTAAAACGGACGAAGAAAAGCCAAGCGGTGCCGTCGTCGTCGAAGAAAACGTGAGAGTCGATGCACTTTTCACTGCCAAGAATGTTTTGGACCTGGTATCCACCCTGCTGGTAGAAAGGGCCGGTAGGCGAGTCGGCAGTAGCGACAAAAAGGTGTTCGTTAGCCGAGAAGTACATGTAATACTTTCCGTTTTTGTGATACACTTCGGGCGCCCAGAACCACTGCTTTTCAGTACAGTTGTCTTTGTGAAGAGCAAGTCCCTTGTATTCCCATCCGATAAGGTCTTTTGAGCGCCATACTTCGATACCGTCACCGTGGTTAGTACCGTAAGCGTAATAGTAATCACCGTCCAAAAGGACATAGGGGTCAGCGAAATTCACCTGACTCTTTCTCCATTCAGCATTTGCGAAAAACGAGACAGACGCCGCAAAAACTGCGATTAGCATTAGAAGTTTTTTCATGTTTTTTTATAGCCCTTTATCACAAAAGGGATATTTTTTATGGTTTATGATAGAATTATATAAAATCCTGAAAAAATACGTGTTAACTGTAACAAATTTGTGCAAAGATACCCAAAAAGTTTGAAAAAAATACACGAGTATTAAAATTTTGGAGAGAAATAATGTTAAAAAATGTAAAGGGTATTGACAAAGGGGGTACGTATTTTGTATCTTTGCAGAAGATTTGGTGATAGGTGCGCCAAAAGGTAAAAAAACGGGTGTTAGCCCCCAAAAAAGCATCTAAAACGGACAAAAAAAGGACAAAAACGATAAAATGGAGAAAAAGAGTCGAAATAGAAGTATTGCAATATTCAATGCTCGCGTCACGGCAACGATAAGCGTGGCGCTGGTGTTGCTGATACTTGGTATTGCGGCATTTACAGGGATAGTGACGAATGAAATCACCCGCGACATAAAGGAAAACCTCGGATTTGACGTATCCCTGGTGGAAGATATTGAACAGAGTGAAATAGAGCGAGTACATAACATACTCAACAGCAAGGGAATAGCACGGAAAATCGCCATCCATACACCTGAAGATGCTGCAAAGGAATGGGAGGCGACAATGGGAGAGAACGTAGTGGAACTATGCGATGTCAACCCATTTCCGACGATGATAGAGGTCAAGGTAAAGGCGGAATATGCGTCTCCAGACTCATTGACGAAAATCACCGATGAATTGAGAAAAGACGCAGCAGTAGCGAGCATCAATATGAATGCAGACATGATAGACTCGATAAACAGCAATATGCAGACAATCTATCTGATACTGAGCGCAATAGGCATAGCCCTTCTGCTGATTTCATTCGTATTGATAAACAATACAGTTCACCTGACGGTGTATTCACGACGTTTCCTTATCCACACGATGAAGCTGGTGGGTGCGACACATGGATTTATCCGCCGCCCGTTTATTATAGATAACATGATAAATGGCGCAGTAGCGGGGATATTGGCATCACTAATCCTTTTGCTGCTAATGGTTTATGGTCCGGACACGGACTTGATATATTCCGGAGCAGAACTTATTCCGATGGATAAGGCGGTGATAGTGTTTGCGGGACTGATATTGGCAGGAATAGCAATTTGCGCGATAGCATCTCTATTTGCCGCAAATAAATATCTTAACAAAAATTATGACGAAATGTTTGACTAAAAAAAATATATAAACATAATGCAAGAAGACAAAACAAAAAAACAGTTGGAAAC
>CALYOL010000118.1 GCA_945231345.1 uncultured Porphyromonadaceae bacterium | reverse complement strand
GAGCTGTAGAGAGGTCTCGTGGGCTCGGAGATGTGTATAAGAGACAGTTGTAGGACTCGTGGATTTGAATGCGAGGATAGTTATAGATAGCTGCTATAACAAAAACACAAATGTTGATGGTTCATACGGAGTAGGAGGAATAGTGGGGATAGGTTCTCTATTTTCACGCACTTCAGTTCGAGGATGCAATAACGAGGCAGACGTTAGGTCTGGCTACACGGGTTGCGGAGGCATTGCCGGTTCTTGCGATACGCTGTATGTGATGAGCTGTAAAAATTACGGAAAAATTACCGGTTGTGCGTCTTTCACCGAAAACGACAATGAAAACGGTGGAATAGGCTCAGGAGGAATAGCAGGCGGAGCCGGAAGGTCTTATTTTTACACATGTAACAACTATGGTGAAGTGACAGGCCATACCGGCGTGGGTGGAATCCTTGGCAGTACATGCTCATCAGCACAGAATGGATATTATAACAATGCGATGATGAAATCGTGTGGCAACGAAGGTTCTGTAAGTGGCTACACCTCTGTAGGCGGCATCTGCGGAGAGGCGCAGTTTGGTTGTTATTCCGTATATAATACCGGAAATATCACTGCATTATCGCAAAGCGCAATAGCAGGTGGAATAGTGGGGAACACGTCGGTTTCTGTTGTTCATAATGCCGTAAACTCCGGGCAAGTAAATGTGGCGAGTGCTGAATGTATCGGTGGAATTGTAGGTAAAACAACGTGGGGCACATTGTTTGCATGCCAGAATTCCGGTAATATTAATGCAAATGCCAAGTATTTAGGTGGTATTGTGGCACTTGCGGGAAGTCAGACGGTTGTAAACTATTGCGCAAACTTCGGAGACATTGAAAGCAATGGCAAAGGGTATGTAGGCGGAATAATAGGAGAAGTAGGAGACCCGAGAGAATGGTCGGTACTGAATACTATAACCTGCATCATAGGCGGAATTGATTGTGCATTGGGCATTATTGGACCGACACTTGCAGTGAGTGGCCTTGAGTATGTACAAGAGGCTCACAGATTTGAATTTCTTTTGCAAATCGAAAATTGGGAGAAAATTCACAAGGTGGCGCATGTGACAGAGCTGGTGTTTGACGCAATAGCGTTGGCATACGAATGGGGCTTGAAAATCTATGAATTGGTGGAATTTTTGTCTGTTGAGGAATTTGAAGAATTGATGGAGGAGATAGCAGTCCAGGCAGGTGAAATCGATACGGCAAACACTGAAAAGATAAAGTCACTGCGCAGCTCGGCTACGGAAAATGTGGTATTGTTTTCCGGGCTGAATAAGGATGTGGTAAGCAGCTATGTCGGCAATATAGAGAGCCTGATAGAAACATACGAGAGCGCAGATGGAAATATTGAGGCAATAAACTATAATCTCTGCAATGAGCGAGAGACGCGGGCAAAGGGTGTGCATAAATTCAAGAAAGCACTGGAAATTGTCCACACAGTGTTCGGTTGTGTCACACTTGCGGTTTCGACAGCCGCCTTTGTTGCCAGCTTTATTGCAGCACCCGGTAGCCAGCCGGCAATAGCTATGGCGTTTGTTGGTGGTGTGTCCACTGTAGTGGGAGGTGTGAACGCGATTGCGGAGAATTGCGACGATTACCAGGAAAATATTGTGTCTATAACCCAATGCGTGAATATGGGAGAAATCACGGCAGAATCAGCCGAAAGAGTTGGCGGAATTGCCGGTCATTTGCAGCAGTTCAGTTTTATGGGAGACTGCCTGAATACGGCTCAGTATGGAGGCACTAACGGAAAGAGCGCCGGTATCGCTGGAAGGAGCGACTCGCAGAGCGACCTGTTCTGCTGCTTGAACTTGGGAAGCAAGTGGGAAGAACCATTAGTCTATACCAGCCATTCGACTTCATGCAAAGCGACGTATTTTCTGGCAGAGGCATTCCCTGACCGGGTTTCAACAGCAGAAGAACCGTCAATAAAGCTGAATAATCTGGCGAATAAGTCTAAATATCCGGGAAGTTGGGACTTTAGCAGCGCAAAGCCGGTGTGGAGCGTTGTGAACAAGTCCGGCGAATTTCCGGTACCCAAACATTCAAAAATGGAAACCAAATGTTATTGATAATACAATATTCTATTTAGTCATGAAACAGCCAAGATACGCCATAATAGTATTGTTTATGCTGATATTGTCAGCTGCATTATCATCGTGCAGCGATGATTTATATCTAAAAAATGAGATTGGGTCAGTACTGACAGAAAACTCTGAGTTTAGAATCAGTAGTTTCAAGGTGGAAAAAGAGCTGTGGGACATACCGGCAGATATCAGCAATATAGACATATATATCCGGTCTTGTAGTAGTGGTACAGAGCTGAAACTTCCTGCAACCGTGGAGCATGGCAGTGACTGCTATACGGTAAGTGTAATGATACCAAAAGAGGGGAAATTGGCAGATGGGGATTATTCAATACGAGGCTCTATCTCAGATAAGACACCACTTGGCACTATCATAGAAGTTACAGTAAAAGATGAGATGATTTACCGAGTTTTGCAGGTCTGTGTAGAGTATTCGTTTAAAGGCGATGGTTCAAAAGACAGTCCGTACCTAATTGAAGATAGCGATTGTTTTGACTTGTTGCTATACCTTCTGGCAAGGGATAGCATCACGCACGCGCGTGGACTATACTTCAAGCAAACTGCTGATTTTTCGGCGCCGGCAGTAAGCAATTCTTCAGATGGCAGACTGTATTCAGGATTTGAATTTGCCGGAATATATGATGGAGATAATCACAGGATTAAGCTGAGCTATATCGGTAAATCTTCAGCCAAAGACAATTCAGTGGGATTATTCTCAGCACTAAGGGACAGCGCGGAAATTTCAAACCTACACATAGAATCTTCACTGAAAAATATTAATAAGTGCGGAGGCATACTGGCAGGAGAAAGCACTGGAGCCGTGGCGATAAGCAATGTTTATATTGAGGGCGAAATATCAGGCGTTGAGAATGTCGGGGCGTTTATCGGAAACGCAAGCGGAACTATTAATATCTCTAATTGTACATCCGTGGTGTCTGTGACAGGCGCAAAATATGTGGGCGGCGCAATTGGCAATGCAAAAGACTGCAATCTTACTGTTTCAAATTTCAGCACAAAGCACGATGATACTGCTTTTGCTTTCGTTGTTACCGCTACGGAATCTCATGCCGGCGGTATAGCAGGGTTGTTTAATAATGGGTATTTTCAATTAGACAACGTGAAAATACGGCATACAATACCGGAGGATGACAAGGATTTGGAAATAGTGGCGGCTCCAATATACTGTGGCGGATTAATAGGCGAGGCGAATGTGAATGCGGCAAGCAAAATAAGCAGCTGTGAAGTAGTAGCCCCACTACACTCGAAAACGAGCTATCTTGGAGGATATATCGGAAAAGCAACATTGAACGCAAACCTTAACATGAAGTCGTTCAAAATAGGGACATACCTTGAAGGCGTATCCTATGTTGGTGGCGCTTTCGGCTATGTAGAGACAAATGGGCATCTGATAATAGAGGGGAATAATGGACAGATTACAAACTATATATGCAAAATAGACGGAAGCCATTGTGGCATAGTTGGCAAGCAATTTGTCGGTGGAATGTTTGGGTATATCAAGGGAAATGTGGCCCCTACGTCCACTAAAATCAATATTAACGTGAGTGGCAGCGATTGTTATGTAGGAGGAGTGGCGGGATACGCCGAGTCAGGCACGATAGACTGCTCAAAGACCACATTTGAAGGAGATATGGAGGTATTAGGTACTGATTGTGTGGGTGGTGTTGCCGGATATGCAAACTCCTGTACTGTCACCGGCAATTATATCATCAAAAAAGACCTTACTTCTATGCCACAGGCAAGCGATTTCCCGAAATTCTGCCCAATTAAGGTTTGCTACTACAGCAAGGGCGTAGGAAGCTCGATAGGCGGAATAGTTGGCGAAGGACTAAACACATCTTTGAAAAATCTATGTTTCACCGGCACAGTCACCGGTTGTAATGATGTAGGCGGTATTGTAGGCAATCTTACACTCCGGTCGGGCGGCGGAATAGTTGGTTGTGTCTCAAACGCAAAGAAGGTGGAGAATATTTGGAGCGACAATACCGGTGGTGTGGCAGGCGTCATTTTATTTACAAAAGGCGAAGTGGACAGCCTCGCAAATTATACGGAAATTGTCGGCAGTGACCATACCGGCGGCATAATAGGAAAATTACAAATAGACGACGGCTGCTCAAATGATTGTAATGTCAGGTTTTTGTATAATAGTGCAACAGTATCCGGCACTTGCCAGGTGGGCGGATGTATCGGATATTTTACAGGACAAAAATCTTCTTCACAAAGGTTCACTTTAGAAAAATGCGGAAATGTTGGCGAGATTACCTCATCTCAAGAAGGTAATGTCGGTGGCATTATCGGATATGCAAACAGAAACTATATTCGCGTTTTCTCCTGTGCTAACCATGGAAACGTCAAGGGCAATGGTACGGCTAAAGTTGGCGGAATAGCCGGCAGGCTTGGCATGAATGGCTCGGGACTCCTGGGGCGTGTAAACAATATGAGAATGGCATACTGCTGCAATCGAGGCACGATATCCTCAGAAAGCACTCATTCAAACGTGGGTGGACTGCTCGGATACCAAGAAGACGGTCACTGGAATGACGACTATCTATATATGACCCACGATTGCTATAACGCCGGGAGTGTCCCCACAAATCAGAAATCAGATAATGGTGGAATTATCGGTTATGTAGACAATATGGGTGAAGTGGTTAACTGCATAAATTTCGGCAAAGTTGAACACGGAAATGCAATAGTTGGCACTCACAAGTCAGGCACTGACTGGTATCACCACTACTTGTATTATGTAAAGGACTCAGGCAAGGGATGGTGCGCTGACTCTTTTAAAGAAAGCGACAGAACAAATAAGGGCACTTTTAAGAACTTCAACTTTAATGTCGATTGGAATCAAGACAATAATATAAACGGTGGCTATCCATATCTTCGTGACTGTCCATTCCAGTTTAAGAAATAAATTATCATACTCAAATGTCTAATATTCTTTTAACACTGAAGGCTTATAATATAGCAAAAGTATTTTTCTACCCTTCATAAAAAAGACAATATAAGACAAACCGCAGATTTAAAATAATTTACTACATTTGCATTATCTATCCTAAACAATTAAACTATATAAGTTATGAAAAAATTAATCAAATCTTTCCTGATGGCAGTCATTGCTTGCGCGTGCCTGTCACTCGCTTCATGCTCAAAGTCTGCTGACCAAATTGCAAAGGAGGCTGAAGAACTTATCACTGCCGACGGCTCTATCGCTCCGGAAAACATTGACAAAGCACTGGACCTTTACGAGGCTGCCGCAGACCAAATGATTTCACTCAAAGACAAATGTGAAGAAGCCGCTAAAGAAATGGATTTCGACAATCCGGCTATGCAAGAGGCTCTGAAAATCGCCGCTGCCGGTGTTACCCTACAGAGTGGACTCAGTAATTCCGAACTCACGCCGGAACAGGAGGCTCGTATGAAAGAAATTGACAAAAAAGCTGAATAACACATGATAAAATCAAATGGCGGATACCATTCACTGGAATCCGCCTTTTTTGCTTTTATACCATAGTAATATCGCAATCACCGGATTATCATTGAGATTTCCCGGCTATTATGCAAGAATTATTCTTCAGGAGCTTTTTCTTCTGCTTTTTCT
>CALYOL010000117.1 GCA_945231345.1 uncultured Porphyromonadaceae bacterium | reverse complement strand
CATGTTGCTTTATAGCAATGCTTTACATCTTGCAGGCACAGCTTCCGTTTAAGCCAATATTGTGGTTTTACGGCGCATACATCATTGCACTGCCTGTCACATGGTCTATCTGCAGGCTCATCCTGAAGCACTATCGCAAAAATGGATACAACTACCTGCGCGTGGTGATTATAGGCACCGACGAAAATGCAGAGCGTCTGACCTATTCACTCCTTTCCGACCCCGGTTTCGGATATAGAGTGCTCGGTTATTTCGGACCTAAGCCGGGAAAAGGATTCAAGTGGACATACATTGGCGAACTTGACGGACTTGAGAAGTTTATTGAGGAAAACGACGTTGACGAAATATATTTCACCATGCCGGGTGACAAAAACGAGGTAATGTCTGACGTAATCCGCATTGCGGAGAAGAACGTGGTAAAATTCAGCTATGTTCCGCGCATCCACAAATACATCGAGCGAAAATATGAGATGAACCTCATAGGCACCATTCCGGTGCTGTCTATTCACCCGACGCCTCTTTCCAGCCCGTTTAACCGCATCATAAAGCGTGCTTTTGACATAGTGTTCTCAGGTACGTTCCTCATTTTTTCACCCATAATTTTCATACCTATCGCCATTGCGATAAAAATTTCCAGCCCGGGACCCGTATTTTTCAAGCAGAAGCGCACCGGATATAAGGGCAAGCCCTTTACTTGCTGGAAGTTCCGCACCATGAAAGTTAATGACCTTGCAGACAAAATACAGGCAACGGAAAATGACCCGCGAAAGACAAAAGTGGGCGATTTCCTGCGCCGTACTTCGCTCGACGAGCTGCCACAGTTCATTAACGTTTTCCTGGGCGACATGTCTGTTGTGGGTCCGCGCCCACACATGCTGAAATGCACTGAAGACTACAGCCGCATTATCCAGCAATACATGGTGCGACACACCGTAAAGACCGGCATCACAGGCTGGGCACAGGTAAACGGATACCGCGGAGAGATAAAAGAGCTTTGGCAGATGGAGCGCCGAGTGGAATGCGACATATGGTATGCCGAGCACTGGTCTTTCCTGCTTGACCTCAAAATCATTTTCCGCACTATCACAAACACTATAAAAGGTGACGAAAACGCATACTAAGATAAGATATGCGTTGAAAATGCATCGTTAAACAGGATTAAAGATAATAAATATACGTTTTTTCCGTTATATATCCTAAGGGGCATATTATGCCTGATAAAAGACGGATATATGAAAAGATTTCTTACCATATTCATCACTCTATGCAGCATGATGCTCGCAGCACCATGCGCCGGTGCGTTTGACCTTAGCACTTACGCCGAAAAATCTGTCCTTGCAGATGGCAGATGGGTTAAAGTGAGTGTAAAGACCGACGGATTGTACCTTCTCAAAGCCGAAGACCTGCGTAAATGGGGCTTTACAGACATGAGCCGCGTGCGCGTTTACGGCTATGGCGGAAGACGCATTTCAGACTATCTCACGCGAGACAACTATATCGACGACTTGCCGATGGTACAGACCGTAAACACGTCCGCCGGAGTGTATTTCTACGGTGTGGGCGTTACCGCATGGACAACATACAATGGTGTGGATTTCCGTCCGCAAAACAATCCGTTTTCTTTTGCCGGATATTACTATATCACTGAAAACGACGAGCCTCTGCGCGAAATCTCCAATTCCGGCACAGCATCAGCACAGGGGACGCCATCCACTACATTCCGCGAGCACATTTTTCACGAGCAAGACCTGATTTCACTTGCAGAGACGGGGCATATGCTGCTCGGCGAAGACTTCAAGACAACCAGGACACATAAGTTCACCTTCTCACTGCCGGACAAAGCCGACGGCACACAGGTGTGGTTAGAAGCTGATATGGTGGTGAAAAGCGTGGGATTTACCACATACCTCTCTTTCATTGCCAACGACACCGCACTGCCATATGAAGACACAGACGTAATCTCAAGCACGTCTAACAACACGCACTACCACGGGCAGGAGAAAATGATACGCAAGACGTTTGACATGACGGGAGAAACTCTAAACCTCCAGCTGACATTAAACGCCACTTCCACCGTGTCTAACGCAAACCTAAACTACATTTCCGTAAACTATTACCGCAACCTGCGCCTCAGCGGAAACAGTATGCAGTTTGAGACTAATTCGCTGTCACACACGCTATCCGGCACATCAGACAACACTGTGCTGTGGGATGTGACAGACCCGCTGAACATCACTGCAATCAATGCGCTGAAAGAGTCCGGCAAAATGACGTGGACATCATCTTTCGGTAACGTCCGCACATACATGGCATGGAACGAAGGGACCAACCTCCCCTCACCTGAATATGTGGCTTCTGTGGCAAACCAGAATATCCACGGAATGGAAACGCCGGACATGGTGATTTTCTGCGTACCTGAATTTGCGTCTCAGGCTGAAAAGCTCGCGAAATTTCACCGAGAGAGCGAAGATTCGCTAAACGTAATCGTGCTCAGCCAGGATGACGTGTTCAACGAGTTCTCTTCAGGCACGGCAGACGTAAATTCACTCCGAAAATGTCTGAAAATGTTTTACGACCGCGGAAAAGTATTCGGCAACTACCTGCGATACGCACTGATGTTCGGAAAGGCTACTCACGACAACCGCCATGCTACAGAGGCTGTCCGCGCGCAGGGTGTGACCACTATGCCTACATGGGAATCTGAGTCAGGACTTAACGACAACGATTCTTTCACTACCGACGACATTTTCGCTTTCCTTGAGGATAACTCCGGGCTTAGCCTGGGTACAGACAAGGTGCAGATAGGCATCGGGCGACTCTCAGTAACCTCTTCAAGCGAGGCAACGACCGTAGTAAACAAAATCATAAAGTACGTCACGAACTCGCCTGACGGCAACTGGCAGAACAATGCGCTCCTTGTGGCTGATGACGAGGACAAAGGCATTCACATGCAGCAGACAGATGCTATGTGGAACAAGATGAAGAACTCTTACGGCGGAAACGATATGTTTTACCAGAAAATTTACATCGACGCATACGAACGCTCAGGCGGAACATATCCCGGCGCTCGCAGCGACATGTTCAGAATATTGGAGGAAGGCGTTGCCTGGTGGAGTTTTGTGGGACACGCAAACCCCGCATCGTGGACTGCCGACGGACTTATGACATATACCGACATTGCTTCGCTATACCTGAAAAAGCTCCCTGTGGTTTTCGCCTTCACCTGCGACTTCCAGCGATGGGATGGCAAAGATGCTTCTGCCGCGGAAATCCTGTTCAAGAACGCAAATGGAGGCGTAGCTGCCGCATTCAGCGCCACACGCCCCGTATATATCTCTGAAAACGGAAACTTCTCGCTCATCATCGGCAGTTACATATTCTCTAAAGACGAAAAAGGCAAGCGACTTACACTTGGCGACGCTATTCGCCTCTCTAAAGCAAACTACAACATCGGAGGAAGACCCGTATCAAACACTAATAAACTGCGATACGTACTGCTCGGAGACCCTGCAATGCGCTTTGTCACTCCTTCACCAAGGATTGTAGTGAAAGAAATAAACGGAGAGCCTATCGACGGCGATATTCCGCCTACGATGATGGCTTCACAGCGAGCTACAGTAAAGGGAGAATTGCTTAACTGCGACGGGACTGTAATGAAGGGGTACAACGGCATCATCACATCTACGCTTTACGATGCTGAGACAAGTTTTACCACACTCGGAAACGGCGAGAACGGTGTTCAGGAGACTTACGACCAGCAGGGCACACGCCTCTATGCCGGCTCAGACTCCATCATCGACGGACAATTTACACTGAACATAGCCATGCCGTCTGAAATCGCCGACAACTACCGCCCGGCTGCCCTCAACTTGTTTGCATCGTCTTCTACAGACAAGCGTAAGGCTGTAGGACTCAACAAAGACTTCTACGTCTTCGGATTTGACGATTCCGCGCCAGACGACAAAGAGCCGCCGGTGATAGAATATTTCTACCTCAACCACTCCTCTTTCAGCGACGGCGACAAAGTCAATGAATCGCCTATGGCTATCGCAAAAGTTTCAGACAACGTGGCAATTAACCTCTCTATGGCAGGTATCGGACACCAGATGACAATGTGGCTGGACGGCGCGGAGAAGAGCTATAACGACGTTTCGCAGTTCTACACACCATCTGCCGACGGTAGTGCATCAGGAACTATTGCGTACCAGCTTGAAAACCTCACAGACGGCGCACATTCCCTACGCCTGAGAGTCTGGGACACCTCTGCAAACCCGGCTGAACAGACACTGACATTCTTTGTGGAAAACGGGCTGCCTATTCGGGCTTTCGACGTTTATGCTGACGCCAATCCCGCTTCTGCAGAGACTAACTTCTACATCACGCACAACCGACCCGATGCGATGGTAGAAGTGACCCTCGAGGTATACGACATTATGGGACGACTCACATGGACTTCTGTACAGAGCGGACGCTGCGACCTCTTCACCACATTCCCTATCACATGGAACCTTTGCGACATGAGCGGACGACGCGTCCCACGCGGCATTTACATCTACCGCGCATCCATGAAGAGCGAAGACGGCACCGTCTCAAACTCTATAGCTAAGAAAATAGCAGTAACTGCAAGATAAAAATGCTTAACGACTATATTACACTCGCCGACTACGAGACACTGGAAACTCACCTTGGCAATCACCTGCGAAAATGCGACAACTACAACACCGACGATGAGCTATTTTTCCCCATCGGTTTCCTTGACAGGCTTTTCCATTTCGCAGAAGAAGTAGCAGCATTGCAACACCTCGAAAACCCGGAAATAAAGGCCACCACGCCGGGCAAAGACTTTGACTTGTGGGTAGATGACATGGTAGCGACCGCATCCATTTTTCTCTCCGACGGCATTTCAGACCCATTTGAGGCGCAACTCATCGACGTTGAGCAAATAAGGATTGACGAGCAGCGAAATGTCATCGCCACTGTTGATGGCTGCGACTACTACGTATTCAGCGCAGCAGGCGAGCCTCTGAAATCTGACAATATACAAGACTTAGCCATCGACATCGAGACCATAGGCACTTTCTCTGATGACGAGCGACCTGACACACTCGAATATCTCGCATCAATCTTCATTCGTGCCGCCATGAGCATGAAAATGCAGGTTTCAAATGCCAACGCCCCTCACCTCTCATCCACTATTTACAACGTATTCCGTGAGGAGCTACTCCCATTCATTCCCTCCCTCCTCGAAGACCTCCGACTAATCACAGACAGCAAAATTTTACGCCTGACAGTCACCACAAACTAAAAAAGGCGCGCAATTATCACGAAATCGGTCGCACTGTACTAATTTTCATGTACACTGCGACCGATTTCATGCAAATTTGTGCCTTATTTTATTGCTATTAAAGCAATAAACAATGCTATATTTATAGATTCACCTGGATTAATCCAAACGATAATATCCACCTAATTCACTCGGGAACTTTAGGCCCTCTCCATATTCGATTGTTCTCTCAAAACCATCATCAAGAAATTCCCAATTACCTTCATTGTCTTCAGTCACAAACGAAATTACCGCCGTAAAACCGCTAAGGTCCCAAGCTCTGCTATAAAAACTAAAATATAACTTTTTATCTACACGTTTTGTTGCAGTACCTAAACAGATATCAAAATCTTTAATCGTCTTTCCTTCAGAATCTTTTATGGATATTCCCATAATTATTTTCGCTTTTGGTTCTACTAAATTGACCGTAACATCCATTGCTGCACCATATGAATACATA
>CALYOL010000116.1 GCA_945231345.1 uncultured Porphyromonadaceae bacterium | reverse complement strand
AAAATAAAGAGGTGCGACAATTTGCCGCACCTCTTCTTGTTATTATAGAGATTGGAATATTACTTCTGGTCTGAATCCCACCATACGTTGATAGTCCATACGTCATCTGCCTGGTTCCATCCACCTGGGTAAGAGAGGTTTGCTCCTGGAACTTCACTACCGATAGCCTGAAGGTTTTCTGCATTGTAGTTAATTTCGTGTGAGCACTGTCTCCAGCGACGGAACTGCTTGCCTTCTGGGATAGCCTTAAGCGCTGCTGTTGATTTGAAGTGGTATGCTGGTATTGACCATCCTGTAAAGATTGCTGGGTCATAGTCATAGCGACGCATATCGTTCCAGATTTCCATGTGGAACATGAGAGCAAGACGCTTCTGAACCATAATCTTTGCAAGGGTGATGTCACCTGAGCTGCCAAGTGCATTGTTTACAAAGTTGTCTATGTCTGCCTGAGCCATTGGGATAAATGATGGGCAATCTTTCAGCTTGTCATCCTCATTACACCATACTTGCAGCTTTTCATTCATCTGCTCTATGCTTGCGCGTACACCCTTCTTGTATGCTTCGAATGCTCCGCCCTTGTCGCCCTTGTTAAAGAGTACCTCTGCGCGGATGAAGCATGCCTCTGCGTAAGTACCAACGTATGATGGTGACGATACGCGTGTATAGAATGTACCTGATGTACGTGAACCGTCTGATACACCGTCTGCACGGAAGAAGAGGTCTGGCATTGCTGCATATCCCTTTGATTCACTGGTCTGTTCTACATACAGTGTATCTGCATATGCATCTACATTGTTTACCCACCAGCCTGGAAGTGATGTATCGTATTTTGCATCAACTCCATAGTTTGAGTGCATTGGGCGGCTCTGGCTGTGAATATCTGATGCCATGTCGATTGGAAGGGAACGACGCCACTGGTTATGCCATTTTACCTCTGCCGGAGTGCTTGCGCTCTTCACTGAGCATGCCCATGGAATTACGTGGTCTGCACGTGGGTCCTCTATGCCCTTACCGTCAAAGTTTGTCAGGTTGTCATAGAGCATCTTTGTCACATAGTAACCATAGTTCATTCCTGATACTGAGTACAGTGGAGAATAGTCTACAGGCTCATTCCAGCCAAGGTTATCGTGAGTCTTTCCGTTATCATCGGTATGATTTACGATTGCATTATCTGCATTGCTCTGCTGAGCCTTGTCAAGGGCTGCAAGGATGGCATCTGCATCATATTTACCTTCAAGGTAGCTTCCTGCTTCCTTCTTAGAAAGCTTCACACACCAACGTGCTTTCAGGAGATAACCCAGCTTAATCCATTTGTCTACACTACCATTGCAATAGAAGTCGCCTTCTGCAAGTGTAGGCTGAGTTCCTGGATGGTCTTTGCCTTTATAATCCTCAAGAAGACGGATACCTTCATCAAGGTCTTTTAGACAGCCAAGATAGATTGTCTTACCTGTGTCATACTTTGGTATTGCTGTATTTGGATTACATGCTTCCTCATAAGGCATTTCACCGTAAAGGTCGGTCATAAGCATCATACCGTATGACTTTATGATAAGTGCAACTCCTGCGTATGCGCCATTGTCATCTGCAAGTGCTTTCTTATACATGTCATCTACGTTTGCCATTGCACCTACAAACCACCACTGATATGGAGTAGTTACAATACTGTTTGTCGGATACCAGTAAGACATGTTCTGGTATGTGCCGCCACCATAATAGCGTGTCCAGTCACCGCATGCAAATACGTTACGCCAGCCTGCAAATGCCTGTGCGCTGTTGGTGTAAAATTCAATGTGGGCAAGTCTCTGATGGTATGCTGTACTTTCAGCAGACGGGGTGTCAGGGTTGACGTTTACGTCAAGCCAATCATCGCAAGAGGTCATAGACATTGCTGCTACTGTTGCACCACACAATATGATAGATTTAAACAATTTCATATTCTATAAGATTTATGAGTTTAACTAAAAACTATTAGAATGTCAAGTTTACACCAAATGCACAACTTGCTGTTGCCGGTACACCGCAGTAGTCAAAGCCTACTGATGATGAACCACCTGCACCTGCTCCTGCTGCTGCTACTTCTGGGTCACCGTCATAGTTGGTGAACAGAAGGAGGTTGTTTGCTGAGAATGAGAGTGATGCGCGCTTGATGCAACGTGTCTTTTCAAGGAGTGTCTTTGGAAGTTCATAGCTTACTGAGATTGAACGCAGACGTACTGAATTTACGTCGGTTATCCAGTTGCGTGATTCGTAGTTGTATGCACCCTGATAGTAATCACGGATTACGTTGTAACCGCTCTTTTCCTTGCCACTCATTACGTATGTGCCGCTTGGGCTGAATGTAAATTCTTTCTCTACATATTCGCCGTCTACTACCTGTACTCCGCTGATTGTGAGGTCGCGGTTACGTACATCTGCTGAGAACTGGCTTGTTCCTGACATTGTCATCGCATACTTGGTTCCGTTGAATACGTCGCCACCTACGCGGAATTCCCATAGCATGTTGAATGTCCAGTTTTTGTAGCGGAATGTATTGTTGAAACCACCCTGGAACTTCGGTTCACGGTTACCTACCTGGACTGCAGTTTCGCCTTCCTGTGGCATGCCGTCCTTGTCAAGGATAAGCATTCCGTTATACTTAGCTGCCTGTTCTACCTGCTTTGCGTATGCATCTGGGTCTGTTGCCTTAAGTGCTTCATCTGGCTCGATATTTACTCGCTGCCATTCGCTACCTGCGATTGCCATGAAGTCACCTCCTGAATATGATGCTGCCTTAGCACCTGAATACTGTACGTCTGTTACATACATGATATCCATACCCGGGAGAAGTCCGTCCATCGTACCGCGGTTGCCATATACGTTGATTCCTGTTTCCCATGAGAAGTCTTTTGTCTCGATTGGTGTACCGCTGATGCTAAGTTCCATACCCTTGTTATATACATTACCTGCGTTGAATGAGCAGAAGATATAACCTGTTGACTGTGGACCACGTGGGCTAAGTATCTGGTTGTATGAGTCGTTTGTATAGTATGCGTAGTCAAATTTAAGTCTGTTGCGGAAGAAACGGAGTTCAAGACCGATTTCTGTTGACTTTGTCATTTCAGGTTTCAGTGCCGGGTTACCGCGGGTCCATGAGTTGCCAAGACCTACTACGCCATTCAGATATGTTCCTACTGGCCATAGATATGTATTTGTTTCATAAGGACCTGTATCCTTACCTACTTTTGCCCATGATGCGCGTACCTTTGCAAAGGAGATTGGGAAATCCTGGTCCCAAATACCCTTATCCTGCAGGAACTGTGATACTACCAACGCACCGCTGTATGATGGGTAGAAGTATGAACGGTTTTCTACTGGAAGTGTTGATGTCCAGTCATTACGTCCTGTTACTGTGAAGAACACTGTATTCTTCCAGTCTGCACGTACTTCACCGAATACTGATACCAGGCGCTTCTCTGAGCTGCCGTGCTTGAATGCCTTGTATTCGTCTGGTGCGTTCTCGTATGAGAAGAAACCTGGAGTTGAGAAGTTATATGCACGGAGGTAATCATACTTGCGTGATGTCTTGTCGGTTGATGTACCAAGCATCAAGTTTACGTTGAAGTCACCAAACTGCTTGTTGAAGTTGGTCATCAAGTTCGTTGACAAGTAATCATACTCTGATGTATTATCGCTCATGAAACCGTTCTGCCAGTCTTTCTTGATTGCGCCATTAGGTGCTATACGGTTTGATGCTGTCATGCGATATGTATCGATACCCATACGGTATGCAATCCACCACCAGTCTGTTATGTCTGCCTTTACGTTGAAGTTACCTGTGAAACGCTTTGTCTTGTCTGTCATTTTGTTCTTGTTCACAATCCAATACGGGTTGTCGCGTTCTTCCCAAGGCTGTAGCAAGTTACCAAACATACGGTAGCGTGTGCCGTCCTCGTTCAGGTAATGAGTCATGTCATCGTATGGTGACCAGTTATACACTGCGTAAAGTGCACCTGTACCTGATGAACCGTAAAGCGCTGCACCTGTCAGGGTCTTGGTTGTGCGAGCTTCACTGTATGCTACGTTTGCACCAAAAGTGAGCATTCTCCACTTCTGCTCGCCGTTGAAACGGAAAGTAGACTTTGTATAGCCTGTTGTTGGTACAATACCGTCTTGGTCATAGAATGAACCTGATAGGAAGAAGTTACCATCCTTGTTACCGCCTGATACGCTCAGGTTGGTATCCCATACGCCACCATTCTGGAAGAACTCGCCAATGTTGTCGTAAGACTTTTCACCTGCTTCGTATGGACGACCCCAAGAGTTATAGCTGTCATCCTTGTACTCATGTACAAACACGCCCGCATCATTCACACGGTCATCATAATATCCGCGTACATACTCTCTCTGGGTTTCTGGTAGTGACTTTGCCCATGATGTGATATACTTCGCATTCAGGTTTACTTCTACTGCGCCCTCTTTACCTTTCTTCGTTGTGATGAGCACAACACCGTTCGCTGCACGGCTACCATATAGTGCTGCTGCAGCTGGACCTTTGAGGACTGACATATTCTCGATATCCTCAGGGTTAATATCCATTACACGGTTTGAAGAAGTGGTCGCACTTGCCATAGAACCGTCAAATGCTGAGTTACCACCTACTGATGATGAGTTATCATAGATAACACCATCTACTACGAACAGTGGCTGGTTGTCACGGCTTTCACTTCCTGATGTTCCACCACGAAGTATAATCTGTGAGCCGGCTCCTGCCGCTCCTGATGACTGAGTAATTGTCACACCCGCAATCTTACCTGACAGTGAGTTGATTGCGTTTGTGTTCTTGTTGAGCATTAGCTCATCTGACTTAATTTCATCGATAGCGTAACCAAGTGACTTCTTGTCTTTCTTGATACCAAGAGCGGTTACTACTACTTCATCGAGGTTCGTTGCACTTGGCTGCATCTGAATATTCAGAGCACCTCCTGCAAATTTAACTTCCTGAGCCTTGTAGCCCACATAGCTAAATTGAATAACCTGGCCCGGCTCTGCTGCGATAGCAAATTTACCATCAAGGTCTGATGCTACACCGCCTGCCTTACCTTTTACAATGATAGAAACACCTGCCAATGGCTCACCGGTCTCGTCTAATACTACACCGGTTGCTTTGGTTTGTGCCACAGCTTCAAACCCGCCTAATGTCATACCGTTATATACTACCGGTGTGCCACAAGCTAATGCAAGAGCTGCAAACAATGCAAGTTGCTTTTTCATACAGTTTTAATTGTAGGTTAATAATTATGGTTGTTTATTTTGTTGTTTGTTTGGATTTCATTTTTCATGGTTCGTGTGGTTTTTGCCTCCTATTAAAAAATGTGTAGTCCGCTTTACACCACACTTTTTGTAGAGTTTAAAATGTGTAACTACCAAAATTCATCGGCATTTACACTATTTAATGAAACGTTTATTCTTCTGGTCATACAGTTTTATTTCAAATATCAGGTGCAAAAATAAGTAAATAAATTCAATATTCAAACAAATTGTAACACTTTTTTTTAATGTTCTTAAACATAAAAATATTAAATTTTCACCTAATTTGTCCTAAACACCCTATTTTCAGTCATGAATCATCGCTCTTTGAATCCCTATTCACCCGGCGGGATGCGCTGGACGTGCTGCTGGCTTGCGTTTTATGCATACTGCACCACGCTGGATTACAACAGCCGGATGCGCCGGAGGTGCCGCTGTCTTGCTTAAGACCTGGCAAGGAGCGTAGCGACGACGACTGGTCATTACAATACACACTACTGTGGCTCGGAGAGTCACACTTAATTGTCTCAAAACTGTTCTGCTTAAAATTCGCATTCTTCATAATTCGTTCAATAAAGGTTTT
>CALYOL010000115.1 GCA_945231345.1 uncultured Porphyromonadaceae bacterium | reverse complement strand
AAAGTTTTTACCCCTCTTCACTGCACAAATATTAAAATTTTGCCAACTAAAGGCTCGAAAAGCATACACATTTCTAACCTTGAAATTCCCCTGTTTACTTACTTTCTGTTCCATTTTTCTTTGTCATTTTAAATTTTTCCGCAAAGTTACAGCACCCTATGAGCCAAATTCTTGCCCACGCATGTTAATAATTATTAAAGAATAAGTTTATTTCCTCTATACGCTTCTCTCCCTCTGCCCTGCCCATTTCATACACCGCCTGCATCTGCTCCGGGTCATGGCACACATGACCTATCGGAATATTGCACGACGGACGTATCACAAGTGCACGCCCTTCGCGCTCTGCACAAGCAACATACGCCAACTGTGAATTATACATCTCATGGCGTACTCGCATCGCCTCAATTACTGCCGGATATTTCCGCAGAGCAAACCGCAACAATGGCAGCATGCGAATAGGACGCTTAACATAGCCGGCGGGCTGAGTCAGTATCACTAAATTTCGTTCAAAACCCTGACCCTCAAAATATTCCAATGGTATCGAATCAGACATCCCGCCATCCAACAGACGATAACCGCCTATCTCCACCACGTTGCTCACCACCGGCATCGATGCTGAAGCACGAACCCAATCAAAAAATTCATGACCTCCCTTGTCACAAACATGATATACCGGCTTACCCGTCATCACATCCGTACACACTACATGAAACTCCATTTCATTTGACTCAAATGCCTCATTATCAAACGGGTCATACTCTACCGGCACCACATGATATGCGAAATCCGCATTAAAAATATCTCCGGTCTTTACAAGTGACCACACCGAACAATAACGCTTATCCTTTGCAAATGCCTTGTTGTATCTAATGGCGCGACCAGGCTGACAACTCTTATAGTTACAGCCAAAACAAGCCCCAGCTGATACCCCAACTATCCCGTCTGGCTTTATCCCATGCTCCATCATCACGTCAAGTACTCCTGCCGTGAACATTCCTCGCATCGCGCCGCCTTCAAGTACAAGTCCTGTTTTCATATTGCAAATTTAGCATTATTTTTTGTCTTTTCCACTATTTCTGACTAACTTTGCACCATAAACAAGATTTTTAACTAAATGAATATCATTCGAACAACCTTTTTGGCTTCTCTCGCCGCCGCTGCCATTTCCGCCTCGGCTGAAGAAACTATTCAATACCGAGCTGACGCACTTTTCAGCATCGGCGATGGAGACTTGGCGCCATACTACATGACTGCAAACCGTCACGGCAAACTCACTCAGACTAACAATGCACTGCTCGACATAGGCTTCACCCGCGATTTCGACACCAACAGACGCTGGGCTTGGAGCTACGGCGCTGAAATCATCACAGGCGCCTCTTCTTCAACAAATTACAGCCTCCAAAAATACGACGACAATGGCAATCTTGTCTTTGATTTCAACCAAGACGAACGCCCGGCCGCTATTTGGCTTCAGCAGCTCTATGCCGAAGTAAAATACAGAAGCATTTATCTCAGCGCAGGAATCAAAGACCGGGAATCTGCTATGCTGAATTTCGCTCTCTCTTCCGGAGACCTTATCCAGAGCGGTAACGCTCGCTCTATCCCGCAGATTCGCGCCGGATTCGTTGATTTTCAAGACATTCCGCTCACTAAACACTTCCTGCAGATTCAAGGCGAATTTTGTTTCGGTAAATTTATGGACAAAAAATGGTATGAAAACCATTTCAACTTCTACTCCGGTCACTACAACGAAGGCGGTTTCTATCATTACAAACGTATTTACTTCCGTACTAAGACGTCTAACCCATTCTCTGCCACTTTCGGCGGACAGTTCGCTTACCTTTTCGGCGGTGATACACACTACTACGTTAAAGGCAAATTCAAAAACACTACTCACAACGCTGAAGACCTCGACGCTTTCTGGCAGGCTATTCTCCCTCGTGACACTGGAGTTGAAGGATATTACCAAGGGCAAAGCCTCGGTAGCTGGGACATCAATCTCAGATACCGTTTCCGAAACAACTCTCAGCTAAAGGCTTACGTCCAAAACGTTTGGGAAGACGGTTCAAGCATGGGTAAGCTAAACGGATGGGACGGACTCTGGGGATTGGAATACGTCGCTCCAAAACCCGGATTAATCTCCGGCGCTGTTTTTGAATACCTGCAAATGACTGACCAGTCTGGCCCTATGCACTGGGACCCCGTTGACGAAGCCGGAACTTCTCTAAACCAATACCAAGCCACCGGAGGTGACAACTACTACAACAACGGTTTCTATAATTCTTACTGCTATTTCGGTATGGCTATGGGTAGCCCTTTCAGCAAAGAGCCTATCCGAAATCTAAATGGAGACGTATCTTTCCGTGACACTCGAGTAAAAGGCTTTCACTTAGGCATTTCTGGTGACCCAATCAATAATCTAAGCTACCGCATTCTCGGCAGCTGGCGAAAATCTTGGGGCACTTACCAAAATCCTCGTTTCCACACTGTGGAATGTACCTCACTCCTCGTCGAGGCTACATATAAACTCCCTAAAATTCAGGGACTAAGCATAAAAGCAGAATTTGCAGCAGACCATGGACAGCTTTACGGCAACAACACTGCCGGAGCGCTCACATTGTCCTATCGCGGAAACCTAACATTTTAGAAATCAGACTATTATGAACAAGATTATAAAAGCACTACTTCCCATCTTTATCCTTTCCATCTTTTCCTCTTGCCAAAACAACGGCAACATCGGAGACTGGTATGGAATGTGGAAACTTCAGTCCATCACCATCGACGGTGTTGATGACCCGGAATATGAACCTAACGTTTTCTGGAAATTCCAGACTGGCGTTATTCAGATGGTCCGTTACTCCGAAACTTCCGGCTCCACCGGCACAGGCACTTGGAAAGAGAAAAACGGTATTCTCGAGCTAACTTACGAATACTCCGATGACTCTAACCCCGAGGCATCTCGTAAATATTCCACCCTCTCCGGAATGCACCTCCCCGCCACCGGAGTCATCCCTCTTGAAATCACCAAGAAGCCTTCTTCTTCAATGATTCTCACTTATCGCGCCGAAGACGGCACTAATTACGTTTACACATTCAAAAAATGGTAACTATATGACAGGTAAAATTCTCGTCACCGGAGCTGACGGTTTCATCGGCTCTCACCTCACAGACCTCCTTTTGAGCGAAGGATACCAAGTCAGAGCTCTCTCACAATACAACTCGTTTAACAACTGGGGATGGCTCGAAGGAAACAAGCATAAAAACCTCGAAGTCGTATCCGGAGACGTGCGCGATGCCGCTTTCTGCCGACATATCGCTAAAGGTTGCGACACTATTTTCCACCTCGCCGCACTCATCGCTATCCCTTACAGCTACGTCGCTCCCGAAAGCTATGTAGACACTAACATTAAAGGCACACTGAACATGTGTCAGGCGGCTATGGACTGCGGGGCAAGACGAATTATTGTCACCTCTACTTCAGAGGTTTACGGAACCGCTCAATATGTCCCCATCGACGAGCGACACCCTCGCCAGCCGCAGTCGCCTTACTCCGCCACTAAAATCGGTGCCGACGCTATCGCTCTCAGCTTTTTCAACGCATTCAATCTCCCCGTTGTCATCGCACGACCTTTCAACACATACGGTCCGCGCCAGAGTGCTCGCGCCATCATCCCTACCATCATCTCACAAATCGCCGCCGGAAAACGACAGATTATGGTAGGCGACCTCACTCCTACACGAGACTTCAACTTCGTAAAAGACACTTGCCGAGGTTTTCTCGCTCTCGCCACCGCCGATGGCATCGAAGGACGTGACATCAACATAGCCACAGGCACCGAAGTTTCAATGAAACAGACCCTCGAGACCATTGCACAGCTCATGAACGTTGACGTAGAATACGTCACAGACCCCGCGCGCATCCGACCTTCTGCATCTGAAGTTCGCCGACTTTGCGGTGACAACACGCTCATCACTTCGCTCACTGACTGGCGTCCGAATTTCTCCCTCGAGCAAGGACTCAAAGAAACCATCGACTGGTTTACGGACCCGGCAAACCTCGCTAAATACAAAACCGACATTTACAACATATAATGGCACATAAAAGTCTCAGCATACTCATGCATGGCGGCGCTAAACGCGTCTCTATCGCCAAAATGTTTCTCGCAGAAGCTCAAAAAATGGACATTGACCTCCACCTTTACTCTTGGGAGCTTCAGCCCGTCGTTCCAATAGCAGAAGTTGCTGAAATTGTTGTCGGACGTCGCTGCGACGACCCTCTCCTTCTTGAAGACCTCCATTCTTTCACCATCGACAAAGGAATCAACATCATGATTCCTTTCATTGACCCCGCCATCTCAGTCGTTGCAAAATACCGCGACGCTTACGGAGGCATTTTCGCCCCTCTCGGCGAATTATCCGGCGTTGAAGGAATGTTTGACAAAGCTCGCGCTGCGCAAATATTTCAGGATGCGGAACTTCCAATCCCGGCGACATACACAATCGCAGAACATAAATTTCCTAT
Organism: uncultured Porphyromonadaceae bacterium; assembly: GCA_945231345.1. Classification (GTDB taxonomy): domain Bacteria; phylum Bacteroidota; class Bacteroidia; order Bacteroidales; family Muribaculaceae; genus CAJUPY01. Next base: position 1,398 of record CALYOL010000115.1, on the reverse strand, counting down.
CATAGCAAAACCTCGCTTCGGCTCTGCTTCACAAGGAATTATCATCATTAACTCCGAAGACGAACTCTCACAAATCGCACCCGTTGCACAACAATACCTCTTGCAGGAATACATCCCTCACCGCGAAGAAATCACCGTAGACTGCTATGTTTCGCAGTCTGGCACAATCATCGCTACCGTTCCCCGCCGCCGCATCGCTGTTATCGGTGGAGAAGTCTCTCGCACAATCACCATCGATTCTCCTGAAATAATTTCTCTCTCCCGCCAAACCCTCTCCTCTCTCAACCTCCGCGGCGCTGTCACCATACAATTCATCCATGACACAGACTCCGGGCGTATCTTACTCATGGAAATTAACCCAAGACTCGGAGGAGGTGTCGTATGCTCAATCCATGCCGGCGCAAACATTCCACACTACATTCTCGCCGAAGCACTAAACCAACCCATCTCCCCACTCCCCGCTTACCTCACAAACCTCGAAATCACACGATACCAGCAAGAAATAACCTTCCATAACGGCATCCTCATCAAATAAGAGACACTAATCTCGTCATTTCATTTCAAAAAACTAAAAAAATTCACCCTCTTGCGTAATTTTTACGCAAAATAATTTGGCGGTTCAAAAATTTCTTTCTACCTTTGTTGCGTAATTTTTACACAACACAAAAAGTAAACATTATGTGCAACACTGAAGAACTGAAATACTGCTACAAATACCCTCACCCAAGCGTGACTACAGACTGCGTCATTTTTGGATTTGACGGAAACAAATTGAGAGTCCTTTTAGTAAAGCGCGGCATTGAGCCTTACAAGGGACGATGGGCATTTCCGGGCGGTTTCATAAAGATGGATGAGAGCGCAGAAGACGGCGCTCTGCGTGAGCTACAGGAAGAAACAGGACTGACAGGAGCTTTTATCCGCCAGTTCCACACTTTCTCCGACCCAAATCGCGACCCCCGCGAGCGTGTTATTACCATTGCATACTACGCTTTAGTAAGAATGAAAGAAGTAAAAGGCGGAGACGATGCCGACGAAGCACAGTGGTTTGCTCTTGACGAAGTCCCACAGCTCGCTTTCGACCACGACAGAATACTCAGAATGGCTGTCCGCGCTTTGCGACAGAACATTCACTTCGAGCCAATCGGATTTGAGCTCCTCCCCCAGGAATTCACAACAAAAGAGCTACAAAACCTCTACGAAGCCATTCTTGACGTCCATTTTGACCGCCGAAACTTCTACAACAAGATGAAACGGCTGGAAATGCTTGAGCCCACCGACAATACGGCGAACCCATCAGCAAAAAAAGAAGCATTCCTCTTCCGCTTCAACAAGGCAAAGTATGAAGAATTAAAACAAAAAGGATTCCGATTAGAATTTTAGTGCAAGCCGAATGCAGAG
>CALYOL010000114.1 GCA_945231345.1 uncultured Porphyromonadaceae bacterium | reverse complement strand
AAATTATTAAGGAGCATGAGCAAAAAAGTTGCCCACGCTCCTTAATTTTTCTTAAATCTATTCAATTTTTTTCTATCCCCTATTTTCTATCTGCTCAATATTTGCCTAAACTCCTCATAATCAGCACCTATCTTCACTGTCTGCTTCGTGCCTTGCATAAATGCTCGCAACTTGTCAGGAAGCGAAATTTCAGCACCGATAATCCGCTCTACTGTGTCGCGGAATTTGGCTGGATGCGCTGTCTCAAGGAATATGCCGGTCTCGTTTTCGGCAAGACATTCCTCAAGGGCGCGGTATGCCACAGCACCATGGGGGTCAAGCACATAGCCGGTGCGGCTATAGGTGGCTTTCATCGTTTCCGCTATTTGCTCGTCATTGTAAGTGCAGCCGGAAATGTCGCCGCATATCGCTTCATGGCTTTGGCGATACAAATCAAGTACTCTTGCGAAATTGCTCGGGTCGCCTACGTCCATCGCATTGGCTATAGTCTGCACAGACTTGCGCGGCTCATATTTGCCGGTCTGTAGATACTGGTAGAACACATCATTGCGGTTATTGGCTGCTATAAACCGCTTTATCGGCAATCCCATAGCCTTGCCTATCAGTGCAGAGCAGATATTTCCGAAATTTCCGCTTGGCACTGCCACTACCACGTTGCTCACGTCTTTCCCTGACTTAGCCAACTGTGCATAAGCATAGAAATAGTAAAACATCTGAGGGAGGAAACGAGCCACGTTTATGCTGTTTGCACTGGTGAGCTTCATCTGCTCGTTCAGTGCCTTGTCCATAAATGCGTTTTTCACCAGTGCCTGGCAGTCGTCAAACGTTCCTGACACCTCTATCGCTGTGATATTCTTTCCGAGTGTTGTAAATTGCGACTCCTGTATGTCGCTAACCTTTCCCTGGGGATATAGCACAAACACTTTCACGCCATCTACTCCGAGAAAGCCGTTTGCCACTGCGCTGCCTGTGTCGCCGGACGTAGCCACAAGCACATTGACCGTGGATTTGTCATCGCTCTTTGAGTTAAAATAGCCAAGTAGACGTGCCATAAAGCGTGCGCCAACGTCCTTAAACGCCAGCGTAGGACCATGGAAAAGCTCGAGGCTGTATTTATTTCCATCCACATTCACGAGCGGTATGTCAAAGTTCATCGCATCATACACTATGCCCTTCAAGACGTCATCCTCCACGTCTTCGCCAAACAGTGCGCTTGCCACTGTATAGGATATTTCTTGCAGACTCATGCCGCCTATCTTTTCAAAAAAGCTCGCCGGCAGTTTTGTTATGCGCTCCGGCATAAAAAGTCCGCGGTCTGATGCCAGACCCTTCACCACCGCTTCTTCCAGCGTGGCTGTAATTTTGCTATTATTTGTGCTATAGTAAATCATTTCTCTAAAAAAATCTTTATAAATTCATCACCGCTCATTTCACCGAGTGAACCGGCTTTGGCTGTCGTTTCATCATATTTTTCCAGCCCGTCGCCTTGAACGCCCGGCGTGAAAATCATCACGGGGACGGGTGTTGCTGAGTGTGTGCGTTTTGCGCATGGCGTTGGATGGTCTGGCAATACCGCTATCGCCACCGGCTCTCCAATGCTCGGCAGTGACTCAAGTATTTTTCCACAAACTCCATCAAGCGACTCTATTGTCTTCACCTTCAGGCTCACATCTCCTTCGTGTCCTGCCTCATCGCTTGCCTCTACGTGAAGGAAAACGAAGTCTGCGCCACTACGCAGCGCATTTATTGCAGCTGCTGCCTTGCCGTCATAGTTTGTATTCCACAAGCCTGTAGCTCCCTCTACATCAATCGGTTTAAGCCCGGCATATACGCCTATGCCCTTTATCAAATCCACAGCAGAAATCACCACGCCGTCCTTTATTCCAAATTTCTGCGCGAGAGTTTCCATGCATGGCTTATATCCCGGCGACCATGGCCAGATGCTGTTTGCAGGGTCTTCTCCACGAGCTTTTCGCGCTACATTAACAGGATGATTTTCAAGGAGTTCTTGTGAGCGCAATATCATCTTGTTTATCAGCGCAGCTGTAGCCTCCCCCTCCGCTGTCTTAGCCTTCACAAGACAGTCGCGGAATGGCGTTCCCGGCACGTCGTGAGGGGGTGTGCAAATTATGTCCTTGCATCCGCCTTTAATCTTCAGCAGGTGGCGATATGAAATGCCCGTGAAAAACTTGGCGGCTTCCTCTCCCATATTTTCGTTGAGGTACTTGATGAGCTCGTCTGCCTCCGCAGTAGAAATATTTCCTGCGGAATGGTTTTTGATTTTTCCATTTTCTATGCAGATGATATTGCAGCGCATTGCCATTTCTCCCGGCAAAATTTCCACTCCCATGCTCGCCGCCTCCAGTGAGCCGCGCCCCTCAAACACTCGAGGCACGTCATAGCCTAACAGTGAGAGATGCGCAATCTCGCTCCCCGGCTCATATCCGGAGGGTGTTGTCACCAATGTGCCCAGACGGGATTTTGGGGAAAGAGAGTCAAAGGCGGGAGTGTTTGCTGCCATCAGTGGCGTTTTGCCACCGAGTTGCTCTATCGGCTCGTCTGCCATTCCATCGCCCAAAATGATGATATGCTTCATGTTACCTGATATTTGCAATGCTGATTATGTCTGCGAAAACACCTGCTGCAGTCACTTCCGCACCTGCTCCATACCCCTTAATTTCCATTGGATATTCCTTATATCGGTCTGTTGTTAAGAGGATTACGTTATTACTGCCTTCAAGTGAGTAGAATGCATGGCGAGAGTCTACAGTCTGAAGTCCTACAGACACTTTGCCGTTGTCCATAGTGGCAACAAAGCGGAAATGACGGTCGTTTGCTGCCGCTTCCGCGCGCTTTTGTTCAAATTCACAGTCAAGTTCGCAGACTTTTTCCAAAAATTCGTCTTTCGTCCCTTCAAAATACTTATCAGGGATAAACAAATTTCTCTCCACGTCATCTTGCTCCACGCAATATCCGCTTTCTCGGGCGAGGATTACGATTTTACGCATCACGTCTTTTCCGCAGAGGTCAATTCTCGGGTCCGGCTCGCTGTAGCCGGCGTCCATTGCCATTTTTATCGCCTTGCTCAAAGGCACGTCTGCGCTCAGACGGTTGAAAATATAGTTTAGGGTGCCGGAGAGGACTGCCTCTATTTTCAGTATCTTGTCGCCGGAGTTTATCAGGCCGTTTATAGTGCTTATAATCGGCAGACCTGCACCAACATTTGTCTCAAACAGGAATTTCACACCGCGGCGGCGAGAGATTTCTTTCAGTCTGCGATAGTTTTCGTATGCAGAAGAAGCCGCTATCTTATTGGCAGCGACAACGTTAACGTTATGGCTCAGCAGTTCACCATAGATTGATGCTACGTCTGCGCTTGCTGTGCAGTCCACAAAGACGGAATTAAACAGGTTCATCGCTATTATCCTGTCTTTAATCACCTCAGGCGACGGGATAATGTCAGACTTATCAAGATGCTCTTCAAACTTGTCAAGGTCAATACCCTCAGCATCAAAAACGCATTTCTTAGACGAGGATACACCCACGATTTTCAGTTCAAGTGACTTTTCATCAAGCAATTTTTGCTTCTGGCTCTTGATTTGACGCAGAAGATTGCCTCCTACATGCCCTATTCCGGCGATAAAGATGTTCAGCACCTGTGTCGGCGAGAGGAAGAAGGAGTCATGGATGACGTTAAGCGCTTTTCTCAGGCTCTCAAGCTTGATGACAAACGAGATGTTTGTCTCGCTCGCTCCCTGTGCGCACGCAATCACGTTAATACCGTTCCTGCCAAGAGTATTAAACAATTTTCCCGCAATACCGGGTGTATGTTTCATATTTTCACCAACAACTGCAACTGTAGCCAAATCGTGTTCCGGCACAATTCCGCTGATTTCTCCCATCGCCAGCTCAGCCTTAAACTCTTCTTTCAAAACGCTAACCGCTGTGTCAGCATCGCAATTTTTAACAGCGAAAGATGTGTTGTGCTCTGAAGAGGCCTGCGAAACGAGGAACACGCTGATGCCGTTCTTAGCCAACGCATTGAAAATACGGCTGTTAATACCTATCACACCTACCATACCAAATCCGGTCAGTGTAATCAGGCAAGTATCGTTGATTGACGAAATACCTTTAATCGCCTTACCTGCCACGTTCACGTCATCGCTGATGAGTGTTCCCGGAGCGGAGGGATTAAAAGTGTTCTTGATTTTTATGGGGATATTCTCGTGATAAACAGGGTATATCGTAGGAGGATATACGACTTTTGCACCAAAATTACATAGCTCCATCGCCTCGATAAACGACAGATGGTCAATAACATATGCTTTGGAAATCACCCTTGGGTCAGCTGTCAGGAAGCCATCAACGTCAGTCCAAATCTCAAGCATGGACGCTTTCAGCGTCGCCGCCAAAATGGCAGCGGTATAGTCGCTTCCACCTCTGCCGAGGTTCGTAATTTCACCTGTTTCAGAGTCAGAGGAGATAAATCCCGGTATAACAGTAAACTTACCTGTGTAAGCGTCAAACGTCTCATGGATAAGGCGGGAAGTGACTGCGGCGTTCAATGTATGCCTGCCGAATTTGGTATCCGTCTTAATGAAATTTCGAGAATCGAAGTGTCGCGCGCCGGTGATAATCCGGCTGATGATTACAGACGACAGTCTCTCGCCATAGCTGACTACGATGTCAAGCGTACGCTGTGAAAGGTCTTTAATCAGTGAGATACCCTGGAAAATATCGCCGAGCTCAGTGAGGAGCGTGTCTGTGATTTTATGTACTTCATCCTGCTTTTCAGGTGGAACGATACCGGCAATGACATCGTTATGGCGAGTTACAATAGCTGCGTAAGACTCACGATAAGAAACATCACCTTTGGCAGCAGTTTTTGCCGTCTTAATAAGCATATCGGTCAATCCGCCAAGAGCAGACACCACAACGATACAAGGCTCGCAATTTTCCTCAACAATTTTTTTTACATTTCTCAGGCTCTCAACGGTACCTACCGATGTGCCTCCAAACTTAAGGACTTTCATTTATGCCGTATTTATGTCTTTTTTTATCTAAATTCGCAAAATATTCGGTAAAGGTAATAATTTTTTCGCACTTATCGGCGTTTTGTAGCAAAATATTTGCAAAATAGGCACAAATAGTGATTTTTATCAAAATTCTATCACATTGGGCAGATTAATTCTTGAATAATCTTCATTCATAATAGCACCATTTGAGAAGATTATGCCATCTTTCTCCAAAATGCCATGCTGACGATGTATATGCCCGAAAAGATGTAGCCCGATATTAAGCGACGGGAGCCTCGCAAGCAGTTCTTCTGAGCCATAATTGATATATTTTTCATCTGCGCTATCATCAAGGTCAAGTATTCCGAATGCGGGGCTGTGTGTTATCAGCACATCGGTGTCTGACGGTATTTGGGAATAAAACCTGCTTTGGCGATTTGTAATGCAATCGCCCATAAACATCGGCACGCCATAGAATTTGACGCCGGCAATCTCAATTCCTGAATTGCAAAGATAATGCACATTCTCATCAAGTCCCTCTACCTGTGAGCCATACATACATTCATCGTGATTGCCGGATATGAATATCTTTTGCGGATAATCCAGGTCGCAAAACCATTCGATAAAGTCAAGTGCCTCTTTTTCATCTCCCGCCATCGTAAAATCGCCCGAATGCACTATCACGTCTGCCTGAGGCAAGCCTGTGATGCTGCGGTGATATCCATGTGTGTCAGACAAGTGTATAATTTTCATGAAAAAGAATATTCTGCGAATAATGATTTGTGATAATTAATTGAAAACCACTGTTTTATTCTCGTAAGTCAGTATTTTGCGCTGGATATGTTTCTCCACAGCACGAGATAGGACTATTTTCTCGAGGTCCCTACCCTTGTGGGTCAAATCGGCGATGGTGTCTTTATGTGAGACACGAGTAATGTCTTGCTCGATAATAGGACCGGCATCAAGCTCGGCTGTGACATAATGACTTGTGGCGCCGATGAGTTTGACTCCGCGCTCGTAAGCCTGATGGTATGGCTTCGCACCGACAAAAGCCGGTAAGAATGAATGATGAATGTTGATAATTCGATTTGGATAGCGATTTATGAAATCGGTTGAGAGTACTTGCA
>CALYOL010000113.1 GCA_945231345.1 uncultured Porphyromonadaceae bacterium | reverse complement strand
TTATGCTGCGTACGGAAACTGGGAGAGCGTGGCGTCGAGTTATAATGCAGGGCGTGCGCGAATAGACCGTGAACTTGACGCACAGAGTCAATCATCATCGTTTGACCTGTATCTAAATCGCGAAACATCGAGATATATGTTCCGCATTCTTGCTACAAAGCTAATAATGGAAAGTCCAAGTGAATATGGATTTGTATTATCAGCCTCTCAACTATATTATCCCATTGAGACAGAGGTTGTTGAAGTGACTGAAACAATTGAAAATCTTCCTCAGTGGGCTGCCGAACATGGCACCACATATCAGTGGCTCAAAGAGTTGAACCCATGGCTTCGCAGCAAAACTCTGCCTGATAAGAGTGGCAAGCTATACAAGATTAAGATTCCTAAAAACGCTGATGCGCTCAGCCGTAGCAAACAAGCAAAAAAGGTGTATAACCAAAACTGGATATGCGAATAGAAGATATTGAAAATGAGCATCTTGACAGTGTTGATGTTATCGGGGCGCGTGTGCACAACCTTAAAAACATCGATGTTACTATCCCGCACGGAAAACTGACGGTAATAACCGGCCTTTCCGGGTCGGGAAAGTCTTCGCTCGCTTTCGACACAATCTATGCTGAAGGTCAGCGCCGATACATAGAGACGTTTTCAGCTTACGCGCGAAATATGCTCGGGACTCTTGAGAGACCTGACGTGGATAAAATATCAGGACTAAGCCCTGTCATCGCCATTGAGCAGAAAACCATAAACCGCAATCCACGAAGCACCGTGGGAACGACGACGGAAATATACGACTATCTTCGTCTGCTATACGCGAGAGTTTCTACCGCAAGAAGCTATATTACGGGAGAACCTATGGTGAAATATAGTGACGATAAAATCGTGGACCTTATATTGGAAAAATACGATGGTAAGCGTGTATATCTTCTTGCACCGCTCGTGAAAAATCGCAAAGGACACTACAAAGAACTATTTGAGTCGCTCACTCGCAAAGGATTTCTGCAAGTGCGAGTAGACGGAGAAATACGCGAAATTACCCTCGGAATGAAGGTGGACAGGTATAAAAACCACTCAATAGAACTGATTATTGACAAGCTTAGAGTATCGGCAGAAGACCGTGAGAGACTGTATGAATCTGTCACCAAGACTTTGAAGCAAGGCGAAAAGCAGATGATGGTTTACGATGTAGATGACGACAAAATAGGACACTTCAGCCAGCTGCTCATAGACCCCGTTTCCGGTCTTTCTTATCCAGAGCCATCGCCACACACATTCTCATTCAATTCCCCACAGGGAGCATGTCCACACTGCAAGGGATTAGGCATTATCAATATCGTGGACCGTAAAAAAATCATTCCTGACGATACAATGTCCATTAAGCAGGGTGGAATACTCCCCCTTGGAAAGTATAAGAGCAGCATGATTTTCATGCAAATATCCGCAATATGTGAGAAGTATGGCAAGACGCTGGAAACTCCTATCCGCGACCTTCCGGAGGAGTGTATGGACGACATACTTAACGGGACAGAAGAGAGGCTTAATATTAAGTCTGAAACGCAAGCTATGTCAAACTACTTTGCGTCTTATGAAGGACTAATTAAATACATTGAGCTCCAGCAAGATGATGATGCGGACTCTGCCGCGAAAAAATGGAGTGGGCAGTTTTTCTCTCGCGCCACCTGTCCTGAATGTGGAGGGGGAAGGCTGAAAAAGGAGGCTCTACACTTCTTTATCGGCGATAAAAACATAGCAGACCTCACGAGAATGGACATTACGCAACTGCTTGACTGGATAACGCATGCAGACAGATACCTTAGTCCGTCGCAAAATGTCATTGCAGCAGAAATCATTAAGGAAATAGCGGGCAGGTTGCAATTCCTTATAGATGTGGGGCTTAACTACATATCAATAGGACGCGCCTCTGCTACGCTATCCGGTGGAGAAAGCCAGCGTATCAGGCTTGCGACCCAGCTGGGTAGCGAGCTCGTAAATGTACTGTATATTCTTGATGAGCCATCTATTGGTCTGCATCAGCGTGATAATCAGAGGCTTATAAATTCTCTGAAAAATTTGCGAGATGCTTCAAACTCCATTATCGTGGTGGAGCACGACAAAGACATCATGCTTCAGGCAGACTATATCGTGGATATAGGTCCTAAAGGGGGGAGATATGGCGGAAATGTAGTGTTTCAGGGCAGTCCGCAAGAAATGCTCAAGACAAACACTCTCACTGCACAATACCTTAACGGACAGCGAAAAATTGAAGTTCCTACGGTGCGACGTAAGGGCAATGGATATACACTTGACCTCTATGGGTGCAAAGGTAATAATCTGAAAAACATAGACTTACACTTGCCACTCGGTACGTTTACTTGCATATGCGGTGTATCGGGGAGCGGAAAATCAACGCTCGTAAATTCTACATTGCAGCCAATCCTCAGCCAGCACTTTTATCGCTCATCTCAGCAGCCACTGCCTTACGAGCGCATAGAAGGCATTGAGAATATTGACAAAGTAATAACAGTGGACCAGGCTCCGCTGGGACGCTCACCACGCAGTAATCCAGCCACTTATACAGGTGTTTTCGCAGATATCAGAAAGCTGTTTGTGGAACTTCCGGAGGCAAAAATACGCGGATATAAGCCCGGGCGTTTTTCATTTAATATGGCGGGGGGACGGTGTGAGGCATGCAATGGCAATGGATATAAAACGATTGAAATGAACTTTTTGCCCGATGTACTTGTTACATGTGAGGTGTGTGGTGGAAGGCGTTATAATCGTGAGACTCTTGAGGTGAGATATAAGGGGAAATCCATTTCCGATGTACTTGATATGACAATAAATCAGGCAGTGGAATTTTTTGCAGCACAGCCCGTAATACTGCGTAAAATAAAGGTTCTTCAAGAGATTGGGCTTGGATATATAAAGCTCGGACAGCCGTCGTCAACACTCTCCGGCGGGGAGAATCAAAGAGTGAAGCTTGCGACAGAACTGGCGAGAAAAGACACGGGAAAAACGCTTTTTATCCTTGATGAACCGACTACCGGACTGCATTTTGAGGATATCAAGACTCTGCTTTCAGTGCTTAACAAATTGGTGGAGAAAGGCAACACAGTCCTTGTGATAGAACATAACCTTGACGTGGTGAAATGCGCTGATTATGTGATAGATATGGGTCCTGACGGAGGGCTTGGGGGCGGCAGAATAATCACTCAAGGGACACCGGAGGAGGTGGCGGGAGAAAATTCTCCTACTTCTGCTTTTTTGCGTGATGAATTAAAATGATTTGTGGATGAATTAAATGAAATATATCGCTATATGAATGATTATCAAGAACTTAGAATTAATGTAAATCCTTGTTCAGACGTTGTGACGGATGTGCTTGCCGCGATGCTTGCCGATGCGGGGTATGAGAGCTTTGTGCCTGATGAACAGGGACTTACAGCCTATATAAAGTGTGAATTGTATGATGCTGAAGCAGTTCAGCAAGTGATTGACACCTTCCCAATTAAGAGTCTAAAATTCGACTTTTCAGCTACGTTTGTGGAGGGTCAAGATTGGAACAGTGAGTGGGAGAAGAACTATTTTCAGCCCATAATCATAGATGATAAGTGCGTGATACACAGCTCGTTTCATACTGATTTTCCAAAGTGTGAATATGATATTGTGATAGACCCGAAAATGGCATTCGGAACGGGGCATCATGCCACAACATCGCAGATAATCAAGCAGTTGCTGAGTCAAGAGCTGAACGGTCTTAGAGTCATGGATATGGGCACAGGAACCGGAATTCTTGCCGTTCTGGCGGCAATGCGCGGCGCTGTGGTGGATGCAGTGGAGATTGACGAGATGGCATACCTGAATGCAGTGGAAAATGTCAAAATAAATCACCACCCGGAGATAAACGTGATGCTCGGTGATGCAACACGACTCCCGGATGAACCTGTTTATGACATCCTGCTCGCAAACATTAACCGCAATATAATCATGGGTGACATCGACAAATATGCTGCAGCGGTGAAGAGCGGGGGAAAAATTATACTCAGCGGATTTTACCAAGAGGATATACCTATGCTTGAGGATGAGGCTGCAAAATATAGCCTTAAGAGAATTGGCGACACACAAATGAATAATTGGGCATGCCTTATACTGCAAAAAGAATGATTATGAAGAAGATAGTAATGCTAATTGCGCTCATCTGCGGCACTTTTACAGCATTTGCGGAGGAAAATGCCAAACAGTCTCATTATACATGGGGCATAGACCTTGGTAGCTCGATTGATATGAGAGGCGAGGAGATGACAAACATAAACCTTGACGCATTTTTCGGGTATAAAAACGATTACTTCAAGGTGCTTGGTATAGGAGCGGAGCTTGACATAATGACAGGAAACAGCAGCCGCAGCATACCGGTGTATGCCATAATGCGGACATCTTTTCTGCCAGGGCAACATCAGCTATTCGGAGATTTTAGGGCAGGAATATCCATGAACGACGTGTATGACTTCAAGTCTCAGACAGGGGCGTATGCGTCTGCGGGGCTTGGAATCACACTTGCCAAAGGGTCGTTGTTCCGTTCTCATCTGATAGTGGGATATACATTTATCGGTAGGTCGGATTTTGACCTTGCAGACGGTGTTTATCACTGTCCTGACCTCCATTTTGCAACCCTGCGCCTTGGAATTTCATTTTGATATTAAATAAATAATTGAAAATGAAAAGATTAGCAACTGTTGTTATTGCACTTATTTTTGTTTTGCCGGCTATAGCATGCACATCAGCGATAGTATCCGGCAGGGCGACAGCAAGTGGCAGACCCATCCTGTGGAAACACCGAGATACAGGGGCGGAGCAGAATTTTGTGGCAAAAATAGAGGCAAAAGACGGCAATCATGGTTTCGTAGCCCTATTTAATGGCGGCGACTCGCTATTGTCTGAGGCATGGATGGGCATGAATGATGCCGGTTTTGCCATTATGAACACCGCTTCATATAATCTTATGCCTGACACAGCACAACTTAAAGACCGCGAAGGAGTTGTGATGAAACTTGCATTGCAACGGTGTGCCACACTTGAAGATTTTGAGCACCTACTGAATAATCTGCCCAAGCCAATGGGCGTGCAGGCAAATTTTGGCGTACTTGATGCGAAAGGGCGAGGGGCATATTACGAGACAGACGACTATTCATTCACACGATACCTTGTAGAAGACACCCCAGGCGGCTATATTATCCGCACAAATTATTCGTATTCAGGAGAGCCATACGGCGGTTATGGCTATATACGAGAGGAAAATGCAAGATACCTCACCGCACAGGCGGCAGCTACCGGCACATTCACGCCGGAACTATTTACGGAGACACTCTCTCGCTCCTACTACCATGCACTATTAGGCAAAGACTGTATGGCAGAAGGTGACAAATGGGTTGTAGACCAGGATTTTATACCGCGAGGCATCTCCACAGCATCCATTGCGATAGAGGGAATGTTGCCGGGCGAGACAGTGGAAGACATGACAATGTGGACTGTAATAGGTTATCCCCCTCTGTCTCACGTCTTTGCAGTGACAATAAATGAGATACCGGCTGAAATCAGTCCTAACGAGCACTTTACATCGACCTACGGCGACAGGATGCTCTCAAGGAAGCGCGAGGCATTCCAGATAGTGAAGGGGAGTGGGTCAAAGTATGTAAACCTTGATGTGGTACGCAGGTATGATGCGGCGTTGCGGAAGGAAAGCGCAGCAGAATACGCACGACGGCGAGCTCAAATTAAATCACGCAAATAAGACGGAATGGATAAGCTGAACCTGCCGGAATATGACCTGCAAATACGTCGTGAAGGAGACGGCGCACTCAGCGTTTACGATATACTGAGGCGAAAATACGTTGCTCTGACGCCGGAGGAGTGGGTGCGTCAGCACTTTGTACATTATTTGGTGGAAGAAAAAGGCTATCCGTCAGCACTGATGGCAAATGAAGTGTCAATCAAGCTGAACGGCACGTCTCGGCGGTGCGACACGGTTGTGTATGACCGCAGCGGCAAGCCTATGATGATAATAGAGTATAAGGCAGCGGATATAAATATCACTCAGGCGGTTTTTGACCAGATAGTGCGGTATAATATGGTGCTACAGGTTCGCTATCTCATCGTGTCAAATGGTATCAGGCACTATATATGTGC
>CALYOL010000112.1 GCA_945231345.1 uncultured Porphyromonadaceae bacterium | reverse complement strand
TGATTATTTCGCTCTGATGTGTATGCGAGCTTCTTGCCGTCTGATGACCATGAAAGGTGAGATTCTGCTTCAGGGGTTTTCGTAACCTGTTTTACTGAAGAGTGTTCAACAGAGGCTACGAATACGTCACCGCGTGAAGTATATGCAATTTGCTTTCCATCGGGAGAAACAGCAATGGATTGTGGTGATGTGGAAATGCGTGTCATTTGTGGTGCGTCGTCTACTACTACATCAATATTAACTTTTGCAACTTTTTTACCATCGGCAGAGAGCGTGTAGATTTCACCATCGAATGTGAATGCCATTACACCATTTTCGGCGCGAGAGAGAAAACGCACAGGGTGTGTCTTGAAGTTAGTGAGTTGCTTTACTTGTGCAGGATTTGCAATGTCAAATGAGAAGACGTTCATAGACTTCCCATCGCGTTCAGAAAGGAAATAGATTGTTTTGCCGTCTTCGCCAATGATAGGGTTTCTGTCCTCACCACCACGGTTTGTGAGGTTCGTATATTTTCCTTCTTTCACATCGTAGCGCCATATGTCGCGAGTGACTGATGATGTATGATGCTTGCGCCATTCGTTTTCAAATCCTTTGTTGTCTTGGTACACCATCCATGAGCCGTCTTTAGCTATAGAGGGCATTTCGATGACAGCTGCTGTGACTTGCTGCGATTTTCCGCCTGTCACAGGGACTTTGTATAGCTCTGTGAAGCCTCCGTAAGGAAATTGTACAGACTTTGCGGGGTCTTGTATTGCGGCAGAGAAAAGTACATATTTCCCGTCATGGCTAAACGTCTCAGGTGTCTCGTTTGCGGAATGTGTTGTAAGGCGTTTTGCAGTCCCTCCTTGGGCAGGCATTATGAAAATGTCAAAATTACCGTTGCGGTCACTTGAGAAAGCGATTGATTTGCTGTCTGGCGACCAGATAGGAGATGTTTCATAACTTGGCTGTGAGGTTAGTCTTACAGCACTGCCTCCATTTACCGGCACAGTGTAGATGTCTCCCTTGTAGGTAAAAGCAATATTCTTGCCGTCAGGCGAAATTTTCACGTCTCTGAGCCATAGAGGAGTGATAGCAGAAGCTGAGAGAGACGCAAGTGCTATTGCACAACTGAAGAAGATTTTTTTCATATCGATATGTGTTATTTTTACTTTTTATGCAGCAAATTTAGTGAATTTGTGTGAAAGGGCAAAATGTTTGTTAATAAATGTCTGTATGTGGAAGTATATCCTTTGTGGAATGAATTATAATGCTTATCTTTGTGGAGTATTTAATACCTTTTACAAATATGGCAAAGATTGGTTCTGTATTTACTCCTGTCGGCAGAAAGGCACTGCTGCTGGGAAGTGGAGAATTAGGAAAAGAGGTGGCAATAGAATTGCAGCGCCTCGGAGTGGAAGTGGTGGCGTGTGACAAGTATGCAAATGCTCCGGCAATGCAAATAGCACACCGTAGTTACGTTTTCAATATGTTGGACGGCGAGGAGCTTAGGCGCGTGATTGAGCAAGAGAAACCAGACCATATTATACCTGAAATTGAGGCAATAGCAACCCCTGTTCTTGTAGAATTGGAGAAAGAAGGCTATCATGTTACCCCGACAGCCACTGCGGCGTTGCTGACTATGAATCGAGAGGGAATACGACGTCTTGCGGCAGAAAAACTGGGTATAAAGACTTCTCGCTACCGTTTTGCTGCTACCCGAGAGGAATTTGATGAAGCCATAAGGGAAATTGGAATTCCGTGTGTGGTGAAACCAATTATGAGTAGTTCAGGACATGGACAATCAACTATAAAGAGTGTTGATGCAATAGATGCCGCATGGGAGGAAGCTCAAGAAGGCGGACGTGCAGGTGCAGGAAAAGTTATAGTTGAAGGATTCGTTGATTTTGACTACGAGATTACGCTTTTGACAGTGAGAAGTGTGGCGGGAACTACATATTGCCAACCTGTGGGGCATATTCAGGTGAATGGTGACTATCGATATTCATGGCAGCCGCAGCCAATGACTGATGCAGCTCTTTCAGAGGCTCAGCGAATTGCAAAACTTGTGACGGATGCACTTGGTGGCTATGGTATTTTTGGTGTAGAACTGTTTGTAAAAGGCGATGAGGTGATATTCAGTGAAGTGTCGCCAAGACCTCACGATACCGGAATGGTGACAATGATATCACAGGACATGAGCGAATTTGCTTTGCATGCTCGAGCTTTGCTTGGCTTGCCGGTGCCGGCTATAGAGTTTTATGGTCCGTCAGCCTCACGCGCTGTGGTGGTAGAAGGTGATACAGATTGCATAGAGTTTGACAATCTTGAGGATGTGCTTTCTGAACCGGGAGTGCAAATTCGCATCTTCGGAAAGCCGGAGGTGAGGGGACACCGTCGTATGGGTGTCATTCTCGCTAAAGATGAGACAGTAGAAGCGGCTCGCGAAAAGGCGGAGCGTGCATATAATAAACTTAAAATAAACGTGTTATGAAGTTATCAGAAAAGTTTTTGCCGTCATTGCTGATAGCAGTGGGCATAGCAGTATCCGGACTTTGTATAAAGTCAGGTATGGAAAGTTTTGCAGCGAAAGAACGCGTAGTATCAGTACGCGGACTCGCAGAGCGTGAAGTTAAGGCAAACAAGGTCACTTGGCCTATCCAGTTTAAGGTGGTAGGTGACGAGCTTAATGCAGTATATAACAGTATCCAGAAAAATAATGCGGCAATCATTGATTTCTTGAAGCAAAATGGTGTAAAGGATGATGAGATATCTGTAAATGCACCGGACTTGACAGATATGGAGGCTGAAAGATATGTGAATAATATCCGCTATAGATATAATGTTTCGCAGGTGATAGTAGTGGTGTCAAACGATGTGGATAAGATTTCAAACTTAATAATGCGTCAGACTGAACTGCTGAAGCAGGGTGTGGCTATTGCTGCAAGTGACTATCAATATAAAGTTTCATACGAGTTCACGGAGCTTAATAGTATAAAACCTGAAATGATTGCAGAGGCTACGAAAGCGGCCCGTATTGCCGGTGAGCAGTTTGCAAAGGATTCCGACAGTGAATTGGGCAAAATTAAAAAGGCTACTCAAGGGCAGTTCTCTATAGAAAACCGCGATGAAAATACTCCATACATCAAGAAAGTGCGTGTAGTGTCATACGTTGAGTTCTTTATTGAAGACTGAATAAACACGCAATTCACAATTCGTAATTGAAAAATGTAAAGTGAATATTTTTCAATATTAGGAATTTATAGAATTATATGCTTGGCGGAGTGGCAGGTGCCGAGAAATAGGGATGCCATTTCGCCAAATTTTGTGCTGTCTTCTGTGGTGAGCAGCTGGACAGTGCCGGATTTGGAACACTTTGATTCCATTTCAGGGTGACGGTGGAGATAGTCTTTTGTAGAGTGAGCAACGATATCTCCTTGGCAAATGACTTGTATGTGCTGTGGCACAAATTTTCTTATTTTGTCGTAAAGATGAGGATAGTGTGTGCAAGCGAGAACTATCGTATCTATGTCAGGCGATTGTGTTAAAAGAGCTTCTACATCTTTTTGCACGAAATAGTCTGCTCCCGGTTTGTCCGCCTCCCCATATTCTACAAGTGGCACCCACATAGGACAAGCATGGCTGAAAACATGGTATTCGGGGTATAGTTTTGCTATTTCCATGTCGTAAGAGTGGCTGCGGATGGTGCCGGGAGTGCCAAGAACGCCTATTACTCCGGTTTTTGTATATTGTGACAGGCACTCAGCTGTAGGGCGGATAACGCCGAGCACGCGGCGCTGGGGATCAATGTTTATCAGGTCTCTCTGTTGAATGGTTCGCAGAGCTTTTGCTGAAGCGGTGTTGCAAGCGAGAATTACAAGGCTACACCCTTGTGAGAAAAGATATTTTACCGCCTGAAGAGTGTAGCCGTATACGATGTCGAAAGAGCGTGTACCGTATGGCGCACGAGCATTATCCCCCAAATATAAATAGTCATATTCGGGGAGGAGGTTTACGATGTCTTTCAGGATTGTGAGTCCACCGTAGCCGGAGTCAAATACGCCAATTGGTGCCATGACCTATTACTTAGAAACAGGAATTTTTTCAATTCGGCGTATATGTCGTCCGCCTTCAAATTCAGTGTTAAGGAAAGTGTCCACAATCTGAAGTGCAACTTCAGGAGCGATAAAACGAGCGGGGAGAACGAGGACGTTAGCGTCATTGTGCTTGCGTGCGAGCTCGGCGAGTTCCGGTGTCCAGCAGAGCGCAGCGCGAATGCCTTGATGCTTATTTAGTGTCATGTTAATGCCGTTACCACTGCCGCACATGGCAATTCCCGGATAGTTTTTGCCTGTCTCCACAGCATCAGCACATGGATGCGCAAAGTCTGCATAGTCACAGCTTTCAGCGGAATGGGTGCCGAAATCGTCACATTCAATATCTTTTGAGAGAAGATATCCCTCAATAATCCCTTTTAATTCATATCCTGCATGGTCGCTGCAAAGTGCAGGTTTTAGTCCTTTTTTGAGTATCATAATGTCTAAAATTGTATTTATGTGATTTAAGATTCTATTTTTATGCTTAGTCTACGCCAAATGCACCGTGGAATAAGTCGCCAAAGCGCGACCACAATGTGCCATTTCCAATCTATATATGCTACGTGTTTTCGTGCGATGATTGCGCTGACGATTTTTTGTGCTGCGTAATCTACAGACATTAGCATTGGGTAGCTACGGCTTGGGTCAAGGAGGTCTGTCTTTACAAATCCGGGGCGAATGTCTGTGAAATGGATGTTATGTCCCTTAATTTGTGACAGCTGTTCCAGGGCTTCAAGGTAACAGCTCTGCATACGTTTGGTAGCAGAATAAGTGGCAGATATGCCGAGTCCTTTAGTGCCTGCAATAGAAGTGATTACGGCGATGTGTCCGTTTCCGTAGCACTCATTTGCAAAATAGTGGTATGCAGTGTTTACGATGTTAACCATTCCCAGGCAGTTTGTGGTGACAGTTTGCAAATCTTTCTGCAGGTCTAAGTCTGCATTCTGCCAGCCAATCCCGGCAGCGAGAAAAATGATGTCAGCACCGCCATTTTTGTGGATGAGGTCAAGGAGACGCTGGGGCGCATCCTGTGAAGTAATATCTATTTGGGAGAAAACGACAGAGTCAGGATACTGGTTTTTCACTATTTGAAGAGGAGTGGTGCGTCTTGCAGCAAGTGCAACCTTCCACCCTTTTTCAGCGAAGAGCAGTGCGGATTTAAGTCCTAATCCAGATGAAGCACCGATGATTACTATCCTTTTCATTGTGTCGGTGTTTCGCTATTCGTTATGTCGTTATATTCAGTCTCCATGTTTTGCTGTGGAGCGTCTGTTTCAGTGGTGTTTTCTCCCTGGGGCGGTGTAGAATTAGCATTTTGTGGGAGAGATGAGTCCGTTACTACATTTTTAGGCACTCGGTGTTTTTTATTTGTCCATAGAGGCAGTGTGTAGTAGATGGAAAATGCAGCTGCAATGTTGCTGCTTGTGGAGCCGTATCCGGGGATATAATAGGGCTTGCCGTCTTCATCATTTCCGCCTAATTTTCGGTGATACTTAAATGTCCAGCCAATGGAGATATCTTTCCAAACATGTGCACGGATACCGAAAGAAATTTCATACCAGCTTGCTGTATAGCTCTTTTCAGGAAAATCTACAGGCGATGTTTCACCCCAATAGTCGCTGCCGGTAGTAACATCTCGCAGCTGATACTTAAACGGAGAGAAGCCGTATCTTATGCCAACGAAGGCAAGATAATTCGGATTTGACTTGAAAAGGAAGTTATAGTCCATACCGAGTTTGAAATATGGACTTATGCCGGAGTGAAATGTATAGTTGTTGTCATCAGGGTCATAATTTGCGTTACCGAGTCCGAATTCAAACGTCGGTATATACCGATTCTTGAGATTTATCTGAGCGGAGAAACCTATGAGTCCGTATTTCTGTCCGAAAGCTCTCATTACAGGATTCCATATGTCAACGCCGATGATAGCAGAGTGGAGAAGGGGATGGTGAACCTCTTTTTTCTTCTTCAATGCAGCAGAATCTACAAATTCCTTCCCAGTGACAGTATCCACAAGGATAATTCTGCCCTCTGCGTCTTTCATCTCTACAAGGTTTGAGCGGTCTGTAGAGTCGTTTTTGACTTCGTTCCTTGATTGAGTCATGGTAGCACCTGTTGTGACAGGTGTAATCTTCCTCTGGCAGAGAGCGGTGAGAGAAGCAATTGTAAATAAAAGCAAAAGCAGTCGTTTCATTGCAGGTCCTCCTCTTCTTCAGTTGCTACCGG
>CALYOL010000111.1 GCA_945231345.1 uncultured Porphyromonadaceae bacterium | reverse complement strand
CTTGAGCTAATAAACAAGCCAGAGCGCGAAAAAGTGCTGCGAAAACAGCTTGAGAAGGTAAAGGGAGACTATGACTATATCCTTATAGACTGCTCACCATCACTGGGACTAATCACAGTGAATGCGCTGACAGCGGCAGACTCAGTAATAATCCCCGTTCAGGCAGAGTATTTTGCACTGGAGGGCATAAGCAAGCTATTGAACACAATACGCATCATCAAGTCTAAGCTAAACCCGACACTTGAGATAGAGGGCTTCCTACTGACGATGTATGACGCACGCCTGCGCCTTGCAAATCAGATATACGATGAGCTGAAGGGCCACTTCGGCGACATGGTGTTTAACACTGTAATACCCCGTAATATCAAGCTTAGCGAGGCACCAAGCCATGGTCTTCCGGCAATACTATATGACCCGGAAAGCCGCGGGGCAACGTCGCACGTACTACTGGCAAAGGAGATAATCCACCACACAAAAAAATCTTTAAAAGCATAAACAGGCAGCACAATCCTGCCACAAAAACACTAATATCAAATGGCAACACCAAAACGCTCGGCACTGGGTCGCGGACTGGACTCGCTAATATCAATGGACGATGTACCAGCACGCGGCTCCTCAGCCATAAACGATATACCACTGGAACAAATCTCTCCAAATCCAGACCAGCCACGCCGCACATTTGACGAGGATGCACTTGAAGAGCTTGCTGTATCAATCCGAGAGCTTGGCATCATCCAACCACTGTCGCTGCGCAAAATGGGAGCTGACAGCTACCAGATAATAGCCGGAGAACGACGTTATCGCGCCGCCCTAATGGCAGGTCTTGCGTCAGTACCGGCATATATCCGCACCGCTAACGACAGTGAGCTGACAGAAATGGCTCTTATCGAGAATATCCAGCGAGAAGACCTCAACGCAATAGAAATTGCCCTGACGTTCCGAAAACTGATAGACCAGTACAATCTCACACAGGAGCGTCTGAGCGAGAGAATAGGCAAGAAACGCGCCACAATAGCAAACTTCCTGCGCCTACTAAAGCTGCCGGCAGAGGTTCAGCTGGGACTACGGGACAAGCGTCTTGACATGGGACACGCCCGTGCACTGCTATCACTTGATGACCCATCTCTACAGCTGAAAATCTATAACGAAATCATCAAAAAAGGGCTGTCGGTACGCAAGGTTGAAGAAATGGTGAAATCACTCGCATCGCAGACAGGTGAAGGGAAAGAACCCGCAGATGAGAACAGGACATCACTCTATTCATCACATGATTTTGACCTCCTGAAAAAGCACCTTTCATCTACGTTTCACACCGACGTACAATTTAGTTGTGACAGGAAAGGGAGAGGAAAAATTTCATTTCCTTTCAAAAATGATGATGAACTTGCGAAATTAATTACTATCTTTGATGCATTAAAATAAGTTGAACCCGAACGAGGAACGTGGAATATGCCTAATATTTCAGTGTATTCCATTGTAAATCAATTATATATAAATGTTTTCAAAACAAAGGGCATTTTTAGACAACGCATCGCATATTGGTGCTAAAAAAGTGTTGTGGGTAATAATTTTATTACTCATAACACAATTTAACGTTTTTTCAGAAGAAAAAATCGGGCATCAAAACACGACATTAAATTCAGAAAAAGAGACTGCGGATTCAGCCATTATTATTGACGAGCAAGACGATTTTGCGCGCGAGCTGATAGTGGTAGATTCCATCATCGAGAATACAGACAGCACAATGTATGCACTGACCAAGGCTGCAAATGACAGCGTCAAGATAGACGACGAATGGGTTGAGCGAGAGGTAGAATTTGTACCAGACCCAACGCGGGCAGTATGGCTAAGCGCAATCTTTCCGGGACTGGGACAGATATATAACCGCCGTTACTGGAAGTTGCCGCTGATAGTGGGCGGATACCTTGGCTTAGGCTATGCCACAAACTGGAATAATACGATGCTGAAGGATTATACCCGCGCCTTTGCAGACCTAACAGACAATGACCCTACGACAAAAAGCTATATGGACTTCTTCCCGTCAACAGTGAAAGAAGAAGACCTGGACAAGACATGGCTCAACAATATCCTGAAATCGCGTAAGAACTATTACCGACGTAACCGCGACCTGTGCATAATAAGCATGGTTGGCGTCTATTTACTGGCAATGGTTGATGCATACGTAGATGCATCACTTTCGCATTTCGATATATCTCCGGACCTCAGCATGGACGTAAGCCCGGCTGTGATACAGGACACTCGAGGGAGCCGCCCGTCGTTCGGGATAAACTGGGCGATAAACTTTTAACCTTAACAAAAACAGAAACCTCACATATTAAAAAAATATATATTACAATGTTCAGAAAAAGCGCCATAATACTCACAGCAAGCATAATCCCCCTACTTGGATTTGCGGCACGCCCATCTGTACTGGAAATAGATAAGTCGCTTGAAAACGGCAAACTCATAATGCCGTCAAGTGCGGAAATCAGCACCCAGAAGATGATGGAAAACTGGTATCTCAAAAATTACGCAACAGTAGACTCACTGGCAGACTACCGCGAAAACGTAAAGGCAAGCGATGAAGAAATCGTAAAGCGCCTGTCAAAAATACCGGCAGAGATAGAGTTGCCATTCAATTCACTTGTAAAAAACTCTATTGCGTTCTATACAGAGCGCAAGCGCAGCCTGGTGAGCAATATGGTAGGACTATCATATTACTACTTTCCAATCTTTGAACAGGCACTGGACCGCCACGGTCTGCCAATGGAGCTGAAATGTCTTGCCATCATAGAGTCAGCACTTGACCCAAACGCAAAATCACCGGTAGGCGCATGTGGACTGTGGCAATTCATGACAGCAACCGCAAAAGGTCTTGACCTGGAAGTAAATACCCTTGTAGATGAACGAAGAGACCCGATAAAATCATCAGAGAAGGCAGCACTATATCTGAAAGAATTGTATAGCATCTATCACGACTGGCACCTTGCCATCGCCGCATACAACTGTGGCTTGGGGAATGTGAACAAGGCAATCCGCCGCCTGCCGGCCAACGTAAAGGCAGACTTTTGGGCAATATATCCATATTTACCACAGGAGACTCGCAGCTATGTACCAGCCTTCATTGCAGCCTGCTATGTGATGAACTACTACGACAGCCACAATATAGTGCCGGCACTCATCAAGCGTCCACTCGTGACAGACACCGTGACAGTGACAAAGCGCGTAAACCTCCAGCAGATTGCAGATGTACTACAAATTCCTATTGATGAGATACGCCTGCTGAACCCACAATACCGCAAAGACGTAATACCCGGCAATATACATCCATATAAGCTCATTTTGCCATCGCAGCAGATTGCGGCATATATCATCAGTGAAGACAGCATCATAGCTCACGACGCTGAGAAATATGCTCGCCGCGACCGAGTGCAGCCATCAGACGGGACGTATGTGAGCGTGAGCGATGACGGTGAATATATAGTAACAGAAAAGACCCTTTACCACAAGGTGAAGAAGAAAGAGACCCTCACGTCAATCGCCAAGCGGTATGGCGTGACAGTAGCATCGATACGCGAGGCAAACGGCGGAATCAGAAAGGCAAAGCTAAACTCTCTGATAAAAATCAAGGTAGTAAAGCGCGAGCGCCGTCCAAAATCTGAATATGACATGCGTACAGACTCCCTTGCCATACCAGACAATGGAGAAAATACACAGAATACAGACTCAATAACCTCGGTAGAATCAAATGAGTCAAAGGTAGATACATTAGTATCTCCTGCACAGGAAAAGAAGGTTGAGCAAAAGAAAGTTGAGCAAAAGAAAGAGAAAGTAAAAAAGAATAAGAAACACGACTCACAGGGTCCAGTCTATGTCAAAGTTCGCAAGGGTGACAACCTATCCAAAATCGCCCAGCGAAACGGCACGACCGTAGCAAAAATAAAGAAGCTCAACAACATGAAAAATGACCGCATCAACGCCGGACAGAAAATAAGAGTAAAATAATGCTTTAAACCATTAAGCCAAATGAAAAACGTGATAATACGAGCAATCTCCGGCGCGGTTTACGTGGCAATCATCATTGCCGCAATATTTGCCGGCATTGAGGCATACTTTGCGCTTGCATTAGTGCTCGCAGGTCTTGGAATCGTGGAGTTTCACAAAATCACTACGGGCAGCAAGAGTGTAAGTATTGGACTACTATTCGGCAGTCCTGTCATTCTGGACATTTTAGGTGCTGCGACAGTGATAGCAATCCCAGTAGTCATGCAAACGGGTCACATAGCCACGTGTTTTGTATATGTAGTGGCGAGGCTGGTGGTGGAGTTATACCTCAAGAATGAAGACCCGGTAAAGTCGCTAAGCCGGTCAATGATGGCGCAGGTATACATTGCGTTGCCACTGTGTGCCTCACTTGCCATATATATGCTGACGGGACCATGGATAGTATTTTCCCTGTTTCTCTTTATATGGATAAACGACACCGGTGCATTCCTCGTAGGCATTACCATTGGCAAGCACAGACTATTTGAGCGCATATCTCCCAAGAAGTCGTGGGAGGGATTTTTCGGTGGTCTGTTTTTCTGTGCCGCCACAGCATACATCTTGGGCCACTTTAGCATAATCAGCACTGATGACATGACAACGCTACAATATGTAGCCATGGCAGTGCTAATCTCAATAGCAGCGACCTATGGAGACCTAATAGAGTCTATGATAAAACGGAGCCTGAAAATAAAGGATTCCGGAAACCTAATCCCGGGACATGGTGGAATACTGGACAGGATAGACTCCTTCCTGCTTGTAGCTCCGGCAGTGATATGCTACCTATTTTACATAGGCTTATAAAATGAACAATAACCAAAACATATAGTTTATGTCAAATCAACGTTACGACTTACGCGGCGTATCAGCATCCAAAGAGGATGTGCACAACGCCATAAAAAATGTAGATAAAGGCATTTTTCCCCACGCCTTTTGCAAAATTATCCCAGACATTCTGGGCGGAGACCCTGAATACTGCAACATAATGCATGCTGACGGCGCAGGGACAAAATCCTCGCTTGCATACGCATACTGGAAAGAGACAGGCGACCTGAGCGTGTGGAAAGGAATTGCGCAAGATGCGTTGATTATGAACATAGACGACCTGCTGTGTGTGGGAGCTACTGAAAATATCCTTGTATCCTCAACAATCGGACGCAATAAGCTGCTCGTGCCTGGTGAAGTGATAGCGGCAATCATAAACGGCACAGAAGAGCTGCTTCAAGAGCTACGCGAGATGGGAGTGAGCATATATAGCACCGGAGGCGAAACGGCAGACGTAGGCGACCTTGTGCGCACCATTATCGTAGACAGCACCGTCACATGCCGTATGCGCCGCAGCGACGTGATAAACAACGAGAATATAGCATCCGGCGACGTAATAGTAGGACTTTCTTCATACGGACAGGCTACATACGAGAAAACGTATAACGGAGGCATGGGTTCCAATGGATTGACATCAGCCAGACATGACGTGTTCTGCAAGGCTGTAGCTGAAAAATATCCCCAGACTTACGACCACGCAGTGCCGAGCGAATTGACATACAGCGGAAGTGTAAACCTGACAGACTCAGTTGAAGGCTCTCCACTTGACGCGGGCAAACTTGTACTCTCCCCTACTCGTACCTATGCACCTGTAATCAAAGTAATACTTGACCGTATGCGCAGCAGCGTTCACGGCATGGTACACTGCTCAGGCGGTGCCCAGACCAAGGTGATGCACTTTGTAAAGAACAAGCATGTAATAAAGGACAATTTCTTCCCAATACCACCGCTATTCCGCCTCATAGCCGAACAATCCGGCACAGACTGGGCTGAAATGTATAAGGTGTTTAATATGGGGCACAGAATGGAGATATACGTTAAGCCTGAAGACGCGCAGCAGATAATAGACATCTCCAAATCATTCAATATCGACGCTCAGATAGTAGGTCGCGTGGAAGAAGCGGATGCGAACCTCCTGACACTCGTCACGCCATACGGCACATTTGAGTACTGATAATCTGCCTATGAGGAAAATTTCGTGCATACTATTATCCGTAGCCCTGATGGTCATTTATTTGTCGGGGTGCGGAAAGAATGCGCGTAACTCAGAGACAGAAGAGGAAAGGCATGACTATACATTGCCAGACACTCTCCGCATAGGCACTCTATACAGCCCGACGTCTTATTTCATTTACCGCGACGAGACCCTGGGGTTT
The DNA here is from genome assembly GCA_945231345.1 of uncultured Porphyromonadaceae bacterium. Lineage (GTDB taxonomy): Bacteria > Bacteroidota > Bacteroidia > Bacteroidales > Muribaculaceae > CAJUPY01. Next base: position 70 of record CALYOL010000111.1, on the reverse strand, counting down.
GACTATAAGCTCATAAAGGCATTCTGCAAGGAGAAAAACCTTGTGATGGACATATATGTTGCTCCCGGCA
>CALYOL010000110.1 GCA_945231345.1 uncultured Porphyromonadaceae bacterium | reverse complement strand
GCCACACACACTGCCACTCATTTGGCTCTATTTCCGGGAAATACGTATCTGCATCCGCCGCATCTGCCTGTATATGAGTAATATATAGATTTGTAGCATATTGCAGCGACTGGCGGTAAATTTCTCCTCCGCCTATGATAAAGACATCTTTGCCCTCTGCCGCTTTTGCATCTATGGCAGACTTAAGGTCTGTAAATACGCAGACATTGGCTGCCTGATATTCCGCATTTCGAGTGATTACTACATTTTCGCGCCCAGGTAGTGCGCCCTTGGGGAGTGATTCAAATGTCTTGCGTCCCATTATTATCACATTCCCCATTGTCAGTGCCTTAAATCGCTTCAGGTCTGCGGATATGGGGTACAACAGGTCGCCACCGCGACCTATTGCACCGCCGTTTGCCACTGCTACTATTATCGCTATCTTATTCTGCATATAGAAGATACGGTTTACGCTGAGCCTTAAATTTCTTCACGTCGTCTGCCCATGTGGCTTTAATTTCTGACGCGCTTTTTCCATCCATTATCATTTGACGGATATCGCCTCTTCCTATGAGTTTCTCAAAGAATGACGTGAAAAATTTCTCTCCCAGTCCAAGGTGATTATACGCATCTATCACATACTCCAGATTTACTCCTGCTGATATGATTTTTTCATCATCTATTCCGCGCAGGTCACGACCATGGCACAGATTGCCTAATTGTGGCGGATTTTTCGCGCCCTCCACGCTCTGAGGCACAAAAGAAAATGAATACCCTGCCATGTCAGGATGTCCGTAAATCTCAAATGGTGAGTCGGTTCCTCTTCCGAGGCTGACAGGTGTCGCCTCAAAATAGCATGTTGATGGATACAGGTATATCGCATGCATCGTCTTCAGGTTTGGTGACGGTGCTATTGGAAGCTCATATCGTGTGGCATGGGTGTAATTCTTGCAGGTTATCACCGTCAGCGCTACCTTTTTGCCCTCTTTCAGCCAGCCTACTCCATTCGCCATCTTCGCTATCTCGCCCAGGGTCATCCCGTGGACTATTGGAATTGGCAACCTGCCTACGCCGCTCTCATATTTCATGTCAAGTATCGGACCGTCTACATACATGCCATTGGGGTTTGGACGGTCAAGAACCATAAATTCTTTCCCATATTTTGACGCTGCGTTCATCAGGTCTATCATGGTGCAGTAATATGTATAGTATCTTAGTCCCACATCCTGGATATCGGTTACTATCACGTCAAAGCCGTCCATCACTTTCTGCGACGGCATGCGTGTCTTTCCGTCGTATAGCGAGGCGATTGGTATTCCTGTCACCGGGTCTACGCTGCTGCCTACATGCTCTCCGGCATCTGCCTTTCCGCGGAAGCCATGTTCCGGCGAGAATATGGTCGTCACATTTAGCCCTGACTCAAGCATTATGTCAAGTGTATGCTTCTCGCCAACCATTCCGGTGTGGTTCGACAGCAACGCTATGCGCTTGCCTTTCAGTTTGGGCACATATTCGTCAGTACACGCTGCTCCAACTATCACATCTTGGGCACTTACTCCAATCAGAGATAGGATTAATAACAATACGGCTGTTAATCGTTTCATGGTCTTATATTTTTTTTGTTATTAGATATTTAGTTTTCTGTCTTTGTCGTATCTTCCCAGCGGTACAGGCGGTCGGACGGACGTATTTTTCCCGGTACTTTTATTGAGAAGCTCTCGCCCTTCACTGTTTTTTCCACCGGCTTAAGACCTACCCGGATTTCGTCAAGTGTCATGATTATCGCTCCCGTCGTTGGACCGGTGATTACAACCTCGTCGCCTACCGACAGCTCGCCTGACTCCATATAAAACTCTGCTACGCCAAGGTTGCTGAAATATCTCACGCCCTTTGCTACATACACCTTCTTGCGCGTCGCTGAAGACCCGTATTTGTGCGACCATTCACCAAGGCGCTGACCAAGATAATATCCGTTCCAGAATCCGCGGTTAAATATCTTTTTCAGTCGCTCATCCCACTCTGCTATCTTTTCCTCGCTGTAGGTGCCGTCGCAGATTGCATTTATAGCCTCGCTATAGCATTGAACTGCCGTCGCCACATACTCCGGTCCGCGTGCTCTTCCCTCTATCTTGAACACTCTCACTCCCGCATCTATCATCTTATTCAGGAAGTGTATCGTTTTCAGGTCTTTGGGCGACATGATATATTTGTTTTCTATATCCAGTTCATCGCCCGTCTCACGGTCTTTCACCGTATAGCTCCGCCGGCATATCTGGGTGCACGCTCCACGGTTCGCGCTATAGTTCATCTCATGAAGGCTCAGGTAGCATTTCCCGGAAACCGCCATGCACAGTGCGCCGTGGCAAAACATTTCTATCCTCACAAGTTCTCCGCGAGGCCCGCGTAGCTCACGGCGGATTATTTCCTTGTGGATATTGTCCACCTGCTCCATCGACAGCTCGCGCGCAAGCACTACCACGTCTGCATACTGGGAATAAAACTCTACCGCATCTATGTTTGAGATATTACACTGAGTGGATATGTGTACCTCCACTCCTCGCCGTCTTGCGTATGTGATTGCGGCGATGTCACTCGCTATGATTGCAGAGATGCCTGACTCTGCCACTGCGTCTATCACGGCGTGGCATTTTTCTATTTCCGCATCATAGATTATCGTGTTCACTGTCAGGTAAGACTTCACGCCATGCTCATCACATATCGTCGCGATTTTCTTCAGGTCGTCAAGCGTAAAGTTCACACTTGAACGTGCACGCATATTAAGACCCTCGACTCCAAAATAGATGGCATCGGCTCCCGCATTTATCGCCGCATAAAGCGACTCGTAGCTCCCTACTGGAGCCATTATTTCAAATTCTGAGCGTTTCATACCGCAAAGTTACAAAAAATTTACGTCAATTTCCCCTCTATTTCGCATAATTTGCGTAACTTTGCTAAACTATTACCTCTTCTGAAAATTTTATCATAAATGGAAAATAATAACACCGGTTCACTAATGGCTCGCATTAAGGCGGCTATCACTAATCCTAAAGTTTGGCAATTCGCTGTTGTAGCGGTTATTATCGCTTTCATATCCCTCATGTTTTTCCACCCCGATGCCGTTGAGGGTAACAAGCTCATGCAGAGCGATATGATTCAAGGTGCCGCTAATGGACAGGAGGCGAAGGCTTTCGCTGAACAGACCGGAGAGACTTCTCGATGGACTAACTCCCTTTTCTGCGGTATGCCTACTTTCCAAATTTCGCCTTCTTATCCTTCTAACAGCCTTTTCGACTGGATTACTACAATTTACGGCGCGGGACTCCCTTCGCCGTCAAACCTCATTTTCATGATGATGATTGGATTTGTCATTCTCATGTTTGCTATGGACGTGAAGTGGTATTACGCGCTTATCGGTGCCATTGCTTGGGGTTTTTCCACTTATTTCATCATCATCATCGGAGCCGGACACATCTGGAAATTTGTAACTCTCAGCTACATTCCGCCCACTATCGCCGGTATCATCCTTTGCTACCGCGGTAAATACCTCATCGGGTGCGCACTCGCCGCTCTATTCGCTATGATGCAGATTGCGTCAAACCACGTTCAGATGACTTATTATTTCCTCTTCGTTATCTTTGGCATTGTCATCATTTACCTCATCGAGTGCTTAATTAAGCATGAAATAAGCCGTTGGCTTAAGGCTACCGGGCTCCTCGCACTCGCCGCTACCCTCGCTGTCGCCGCTAACCTCCCGAGCCTTTATAACACTTACGAATACTCTAAGGAGACTATGCGTGGCGGACATTCTGAGCTAACTCAAGATAATGCAGCTTCCTCTACCGGTGGACTGGACCGTGAATACATCACGCAATACAGCTATGGCAAGGTCGAACTCCTTTCTCTCGCCATTCCTAACATCAAAGGCGGTGCTTCTGCTAAGCCTGAGCATGGTGGCATGGTCGGTCTTAAGCTCGCCGACCTCCCGGAGGCGCAGCAAATGAAAGACGCTGGCTCTATCGGAGATATGGAAATGGAATATCTACAATATGTCTCACAATATTTCGGCGAGCCTGAAGGTACTAACGGCCCTATTTACGTCGGTATCACCATTTGCGCTCTTGCCGTTTTAGGTTTAATCGTCCTCCGTGGATATCCTATGGCGATAATCCTGGTCATCACCATGCTCTCGCTCCTCCTCGCATTGGGGCGAAACTGCCAGTGGCTGACCGACTTGTTTATTGACTACTTCCCTATGTATAGCAAGTTCAGGACCGTAGAGAGCATTCTCGTTATCGCTGAATTTACGTTCCCGCTCATTGCTATTCTCACCCTGCAAAAGATTTTCGATGAAAAAGACTTCTGGAAGAAAAGAAGCACTCAGATTTACGCCTCTTTTGGCTTTGTCGCTCTCTTCTGCCTTGCCGGTCTCTTCTTCCCGGAAATTTACGGCAACGTTATCACGCCGCAAGACGAGGACACCTCAAAGATGATTGTCTCACAGCTCGTTGACGCCGGTTATCCTGCCGACGTCGCCGCTTCTTTCAGTCTCGACAATCCTAAAATCTACTCTGCCGTCGTCAGTCTAAGGCACGGGATGATTGCCGCTGACTCTCTTCGCAGCCTCTGCTTCCTCGCTGCTTCTTTCATTTTCATCTTCCTCTTCGGCATCAAGAAAATAAATCTCAAATTCGCTGTCGCTGCTATCGCAATCCTTATTTTCGCCGACCTTTACACCGTCAATAAGCGTTACATTAACCACGACAGCTTCGCTCCTGAGCAGATTTCTCTCGCCGACCCGTTTGCACCATCTCCTATCGACAAGGCTATCCTTGCCGACACTGCTATTAACTATCGTGTACTCGACATCCCGCATTTCTGGCAGGCTAAGCCCTCTTACCACCACAAAATGCTCGGTGGTTATCATGCAGCTAAGCTCACCCGATACCAGGACATCATTGACAGGCATATAAACTATGTCCTTTACGGTCAGCCGGACAGCACAGATATGGCTGTCATAAACATGCTCAACGCTAAATACGTCATCTCTCACGACGGCAAGCTGGCGCTTAACCCCGAGGCTATGGGAAACGCTTGGCTCGTTAACAGTGTCAGGTTCGTTGATGGTGCCGACGCTGAAATGAATGCGCTCGAAGACATCGACATCCGTTGTCAGGCTGTCGCAGACCGCAAATTTGAAGGCAAAATCAACACTAACGCCTCTATCGCACCGGGTGATACCATCTTTGAAACTTCTTATGCACCAAACCGCCTCACTTACAGTGTCACCACCGCCACCGGGGGTATCGCCGTTTTCTCTGAAATCTATTTCCCTTGGGGCTGGAAAGCCGAAATCGACGGCAACGAAGTAGAAATCGCCCGTGTTAATTACATCCTGCGTGCAATTAACGTCCCTGCAGGTCACCACACTGTCACCATGACTTTCGACCCGCAGTCCGTTCACACCACAACGGGCATCGCTACTGCCGCTGTCATCCTGATTTACATCCTCGTTTTGGCTGCTTTAATTTTGGCTGTGCTTCGCAATGGCAATGAAGATAAACTGGCTGAAAAGGACGCTTAAGGCTCCCGTACGATTCCGTACGAGCAAGGGGTTCGGTGTTCACTCGCCTTTCGCTTACTCGTTCATCACTCGCGTCCTCCGTGAGTCGCTCCCTTATTACGCTTATTCCGACCAAAAATGCCGTTATACCGACCTTAAAAACAATTCCCTGAAGCACCCGTTCCTAAACCTGAAGCGCATCAGGCTCCTATTCCGTACTGTTAATTATTTCAATCCCGCTTCTGCTCTGCAAATAGGCTCTGACTGCGGACTCGTCACCTCTGCTCTTCTCGACGTCAATTCTGAAATGAATATTCTTCGTTTTGCTTGTGACGACGACTTCTCCGCACCCCGTGTTTCTGTCTGCAACTGCATTGACAACGCCAAAAATGCCGATTTGGTTATCATCGTCACAGCAGATGGCAATAACGATATTTTTACTTTTCTCAAAAACGCTATATTGGAAGAGAAACCCCTCATTTTTCCTTGCATCGACCACAACTCCGACATCGCCGACATCTGGGTTAGACTAAACTCTTTTGCTGACGACCTCGGATATGGTATGACATTCACTAACTACCGATTCGGTATTATCGTCCCACAAAAGCGACTCCCTCGACAGCTCTTCTCCGTATGGCTTTAGACATCGATAATATTGACAAAATACTCGACAACTTCGCCGCTTATTTACAGCTCGAGCGTGGTATGGCGAATAACACTGTAATCGGATACCGTTTCGATGTCGAAAAGTTCATCGCCTATCTCGCTGAGGCTAATTG
>CALYOL010000109.1 GCA_945231345.1 uncultured Porphyromonadaceae bacterium | reverse complement strand
TCACGTCAGTAATGATTTCCTCACTGATTTGCTTTGTATTTCCATAAGGGGAAGTAGCTTTTTTAATAGGTGCTTGCTCTGTCACTGGATTCTCATCCGGCTCACCATATACAGTACATGAAGAAGAGAACACAATCCCTTTCACACCATATTTTGGCATGAGGTCAAGAAGGTTCATAAGGGTATTTAAGTTATTGCGATAATAAAGAATTGGTTTTTCCATAGATTCACCAACAGCCTTGCTGGCTGCAAAGTTTATTATACCCTTAATATCACAATATTTTTCAAAAAGAGCTGTAAGAGCCGCTAAATCAGTGCAGTCGGCTTCTACAAAATCAGGCATAACTCCTGTAATTGCCTTTATGCCGTCTAAAACATCACGGTTACTATTTGACAGATTGTCTATAATTACTACAGAGTAGCCTGCGTTTATTAGTTCTACTGTTGTGTGGCTACCTATATATCCTGTGCCACCGGTTACGAGTATTCTACCTTTATTCATAAAAATATGCGTGGTTAAGTATGATGGTGCAAAGTTACGAAATAAAAAGGAAATAACGATAATTTAGACTACTTAATTGCCCAAAATCAAGCAATTTAATTCAAATCTCGCTTTATATGAAATAAAAGCCGCCTTATCTTGGCAACTGAATTACTTTCATACGGCAGTTCTTGCAGTCAAAATCAAGACGATATGTGATATTGGCAGACCGAATAGTGAGAGGTGAAACAAGTTTTGTCGCTGCAGGTGTACGCATACACGCCCCAAGTTCACGTCGCAGGCAATAACGGGTTGTCATTACCTGAACTTCTTCACTTTGCGATGGTGTATCTACTTCTATCGCACAAGCGATTGAAGTGGCACCATGTGACAGATAAAACTGCTCTGCAAGGCGGTTTGCCACGTTATCATGTCGTGTAATAATTCCGGAATGGAGTGGTACAAAATCATTACTCTGACACTTTCGATATTCATACGGATATGAGGCGGCTAATGCATAGTCTAATGCAGCTATTGCGCTTCGACGAAGATTTGTGAGTACAGATGCCGGTACAAAAATATTGCCAAGCCTGTCATCTAATTCTTCCAAGCGATATACTGTGTCGCCAAGCTTTGAGAGAACGCGCTTACGGGCCTCATACTGCGATGTCTTTGCCGTTTCTGCAGCATATTCTATTGTAGCGCACGCTGTGGTATTATCTGAAATAATACATACGTCCATAGATAGTCTATCCTCACTTATACGACGGAGCGTAACATGAACAGGTATATATCGCAACGCAGTTTCTTTTGAAAGTTCTGCATCTGCGCGAACACTACGATTGCGATATAAAACTGTGCCGGAGCGCAATTCTACAGGTTTTCTAAGAATAAGCGTGTCTCTTTCCACCCTGTTCACACGAAAGCCGCTGAAAACACCATTATCACCGAAATAGCCCAGTCCATCACCGTTGTTGATTGTTTCTTTGGCAGACACTTTTATGCTATTACCTACGCATTTCAATACCTTTGCTACCGGTATCCCGATAGACTTCGGCGTATCCATTGAAGAAAGGTCGATAGGACGTAAATCTTTCATGAAATAAGGTGTAAAACCTCGATTAAAAGTATTCTTTATGTTTGGCTTAAAGAAATACTCGGAAATGCCCAGAGAGGAACGAACATATTTATCACCATTTTCTTTGAGTATATTATCAAGAGCCTGACGATATACGGCTACTACAGTCTTAACGTATGCTTCATCTTTTAGCCTCCCCTCAATTTTAAAAGAAGACACACCGGCTTCTATCATCTCCTCAAGATAATCAAGCCGATTCATATCTTTAAGCGAAAGAAGATGCTTTTGAGAAACTACCTTATTTCCAAGACCATCATAAAGGTCGTATGCAAGACGGCATATTTGTGGACATTCTCCACGATTTGCACTGCGTCGCATTGCCATAAATCCCGCCTGACAGTCACCACTATAGCTAACGCAGAGTGCGCCGTGTACGAAAGCCTCAAGTGGAGTATTTATAGCTTTGTGTATTGCTGCAATTTCATTAAGTGAAAGTTCTCTGGCGAGGACAAGTTGTGAAAAACCCGCAGCTGAGAGAAAACGCGCCTTCTCCGCATCTTGAATATCACATTGGGTTGATGCATGAAGCGCTATTGGTGGTAAATCCATTTCTAACAAAGCCATATCCTGCACTATAAGCGCATCTACGCCAATGCGATAAAGCTGCTGTATGAGCGACTTTACGTCATCGAGTTCATTGTCATAAATAATGGTATTGACAGTAACATATACCCGCGCTCTAAAAGCATGCGCAAAGCGCACAAGGCGACTAATATCTTCAATACTGTTTCCTGCCGCGGCACGAGCACCATGATGAGAGGCTCCTATATATACCGCATCTGCACCATGTATAATTGCCTGAATACCTATATCGGCAGTTTTGGCTGGTGCAAGTAGTTCAATTTTGCGACGTTTTTCCATAGTTATCTCACCTTAAAGCTGACTGTTCAGGTCAAAAGGAGTGATTTGATATACGAAATAGTTAAGCCAATTTGAGAAAAGCAAGTTCGCATGCGCACGCCAGCGAACAATGACAGGCTTTTGCGGGTCATCATCTACATAGTAGTTTTCGGGAACAGACGGATTCATTCCTTTATCGAGGTCGCGATGATACTCAGAGTCAAGTGTTAGTGGAGAATATTCAGAATGACCTGTAATATAAAACTCCTTACCTCCATTAGCCATTACCATATATACACCTGCTTTGTCGCTATCTGCTATGATTGAAAGCCTTTCATCTGCCTCAATTTCTTCGCGTCTAAATATGGTGAATCGGCTGTGTGGCACATAAAATTCATCATCAAACCCTCTAAAAATGGGATTTAGAGGGTCAAGTATCCGATGAGAATATACACCGGATATTTTTGTATCTATATTATGCTTTTTTATGCCATAGTTATGATATAATCCCGCGAAAGCGGCCCAGCATATATAGATTGTAGATGTGACGTGAATACGGCTCCAATCTATGATTTCACATAGTTCCTCCCAATAGTCTACATCTTCAAAATCAACTTTTTCTACAGGGGCGCCGGTGATGATAAGTCCATCATAGTTTTGAGTTTTAATATCATCAAAGTCTTTATAAAACATCTTCATATGTTCATCTGAAGTGTTTTTAGACGTATGAGATTTCATTTGTATAAAGTCAATCTCCACTTGTAGCGGTGTGTTGCTTATAAGTCTCAGTAGGTCTGTCTCTGTAGCTATTTTAAGTGGCATAAGGTTTACAACGGCAATGTGTAGCGGGCGAATATCCTGCGACTCTGCACGTGTATGACCCATAACGAATATATTCTCTTTACGGAGTATATCAACCGCGGGGAAATTATTTGGTAAATTAACCGGCATAATTTAATGTAATTAAAGTTCTGAAAGCATTTGTATTGCTGTTTTCCCTGTCACCGGGTGATGCCACGTCGGGTCAAGTTCTGCTATCGGAGTCAGGACAAAAGCACGTTTCTCCATCCTCGGGTGAGGTAATTGAATGCTGTCAATTGATATAACGAAATCACCCATATAAATGAGGTCAATGTCTATTGTACGGTCTTTATAATTGCCGTTCTCATCTCTATGTGATGATGCGTCGATATTTTTCTCAATAGACTTAAGTGCAGGTAGTAGCAATGTAGGAGAAAGGTCTGTCTCTATCTCTACACCCACATTGTAAAACATATTTACCGAGTCATAGCCCCAAGGTTCTGACTCAAACACTTTTGACACCCGAGGGGGAACAAGTGACAAATCTCTAATCAGTGCGACCGCACGACAAATATTTGCCATGCGGTCGCCTATATTACTGCCAATGTTAATATGGGCTTTCATTCGGAAATTTAGAGAGTACGGTTTACTTCCACTTCCTCAAATGCTTCTACGAGGTCTCCTACCTTAAGGTCATTGTAACCGGCGATTGAAAGACCACAATCATAGCCATTTGTGACTTCCTTAGCATCATCTTTAAATCGTTTGAGAGAGCCAAGTTCTCCGGTGTAGCGTACAATACCGTCACGGATAAGGCGAACTTTGCATGAACGCTTTATCTTACCCTCTCGTACTATTGCACCTGCGATAGTACCAACCTTAGAGATATGGTAAGTCTCAAGGACTTCTGCCGTACCTACAATTTCTTCTTTAACTTCCGGCGCAAGCATACCTGCCATAGCGTCTTTCACTTCCTCTATAGCCTGATAAATTACAGAATAAAGACGTATTTGCACTCCTTCACGCTCTGCTTCACGACGTGCAGCGATTGATGGACGTACTTGGAAACCAATAATAATCGCATCTGATGCAGTTGCAAGTGTTACATCGCTTTCGGAAATTTCACCCACTGCCTTGTGAAGTACATTGACCTGGATTTCCTCTGTAGAAAGCTTAATAAGCGAGTCTGACAGTGCTTCAATTGAGCCATCTACGTCACCCTTGACAATGATATTGAGCTCCTGGAAGTTACCGATTGCCCTACGGCGGCCAATATCTTCAAGTGTAAGCATTTTCTTCGTGCGGAGACCAAGTTCACGCTGAAGCTGTTCACGTTTGGTAGCAATTTCACGTGCCTCTTGCTCTGTGTCAAGTACATTGAATGTATCGCCTGCCGCTGGAGCACCATTAAGTCCAAGAATGAGAGTAGGTTCTGATGGTCCGGCCTCCTTTATGCGCTGATTACGCTCATTAAACATTGCTTTCACTTTACCAAAGTGTGTTCCGGCAAGAATGATGTCGCCTACACGTAGCGTTCCATTTTGCACCAATACCGTGGCAACATATCCACGCCCCTTATCAAGCGAAGATTCAATGATTGAACCGGTTGCATTTCTATTCGGGTTAGCCTTTAAGTCAAGCATTTCGGCCTCAAGGAGGACTTTTTCCATAAGTTCCTCAACGCCGATGCCCTTCTTTGCGGATATATCTTGAGACTGGTATTTGCCACCCCAATCTTCCACAAGGTAATTCATACCTGCAAGTTCTTCCTTAATCTTTTCCGGATTTGCATGAGGTTTATCTATCTTATTGATTGCAAAGACAATAGGCACACCTGCTGCTGAAGCGTGATTGATAGCTTCTACTGTCTGAGGCATTACATTATCATCCGCAGCAACGATAATGATACAGATGTCTGTCACTTTCGCACCTCGTGCACGCATCGCGGTAAATGCCTCGTGACCGGGAGTATCAAGGAATGTAATATGACGTCCATCAGGTAACTTTACGTTATATGCACCAATATGCTGTGTAATACCTCCTGCTTCACCAGCTATCACATTCGCATTGCGGATATAGTCAAGTAGAGATGTTTTACCATGGTCTACGTGTCCCATCACTGTCACAATAGGTGGACGTGGCACAAGGTCTTCTTCAGAGTCTTCTTGGTCTTGTATTGCCTCGCTAACTTCTGCAGAAACATATTCTGTCTTAAATCCGAATTCTTCTGCCACTATATTGATAGTCTCTGCATCAAGGCGCTGGTTGATAGAAACCATTACTCCAAGGTTCATACATGTGGCTATAATCTGGTTTACTGGAACATCCATCATAGATGCCAGGTCGTTTGCTGTAACAAATTCAGTAAGCTTAAGAACACGACTTTCAGCCTGTTCCATCTCCATAGCCTCACGCTCACGCTCTGCAAATGCTTCACGTTTTTCCTTACGCCACTTGGCTCCCTTCTTCAGTCCCTTGTCCTTAGCCGTAAGGCGTGCAAGAGTTTCTTTTACCTGACGCTGTACGTCTTCTTCATTTACCTCTGTATGGATTGGACGTTTAGAGCGCTCATTCTTAGCCGGCTTCTCCTTACGAGGATTGCCGCCCTGTTGCCCCTTTTCTTTCTTTGGTTGTGGCTGTGAACTTGCTTGAGCGGCTGTTTTTTCTATATCAACCTTCTCCTTACCACCAATACGTTTACGCTTTTTCTTGTCACCGGAACCGGCTTGAGCTGCTTGCTGAGCTTTTATACGGTCGTTGCGTCTCTCCTCTTTGCTTTTTTTCTTAGGGCGAGTTGACTGGTTTAGTGAATCAAGGTCAATCTTACCTACGATGTTGATTGAAGGTCCTAATTTTGCTGTGCTCGGCAGAGTGAAAACCTCTTCCTTTTCAATATCTACTGGCACTACCGGCTCTTCTTTCTTCTCGTGTTTTGTCTGCTCCTGCTGCTTAGGCTGCTCTTTCTTGGGCTGTTCCTTCTTCTGCTGCTGTTTAGCATCAGACTTTGGCTGAGGTTTTACCTCCTCTTGCTTTGGCTGTTCTACTTTTACCTGAGGCTTTTTTGGTTCTTCTTTAGGTTCTTC
>CALYOL010000108.1 GCA_945231345.1 uncultured Porphyromonadaceae bacterium | reverse complement strand
ATTTTTGGCATAAGTTTTGCTATAAGGATAATCAAAATAAAATAACAAACTAAAAATATAATATCATGCAGAAAGGTAATATAGGAGTTACCACGGAAAACATATTCCCGGTAATCAAAAAATTTCTTTATAGCGACCACGAGATATTTCTCCGCGAACTTGTGTCAAATGCGATAGATGCCACTCAAAAATTGCGCACTCTGGCAAATTGTGGAGAATATAATGGTGATATTGAAAACCTAAAGGTCTCAGTAAAAATAGACAAGGATGCAAAGACACTAACCGTATCAGATAATGGTATCGGTATGACAGCAGAGGATGTTGACAAGTATATCAATCAAATTGCATTCTCAGGAGCTGAAGAATTTCTCAGCAAATACAAGGAAAATGCAAATTCAATAATCGGGCACTTCGGTCTTGGCTTTTATTCAGCCTTTATGGTTTCTAAAAAGGTTGAAATCCATTCACTTTCTTACAAAGACGGAGCAAAGCCGGTACTCTGGTCATGTGACGGCAGCCCCGAGTACACAATGGAAGAAACAGAAAAGGCTGAGCGAGGTACTGATATAGTGCTTTATATAGATGATGACAATGTAGAATTTCTTGAGAAAGACCGCATTGATTCTCTTCTTAAAAAATATTGCCGCTTCCTCCCTGTTCCCGTAATTTGCGGTAAAGAACAGGAATGGAAAGACGGGAAGTATGTAGATACAGACCGAGATAATGTGATAAATAGCACTGCGCCAATATGGATGAAAAAACCATCAGAACTAAAGGATGAAGATTATATCAATTTTTATCATGAACTTTATCCCGGTCAAGATGACCCATTGTTCTGGATTCACCTCAATGTAGACCTTCCGTTTACTCTTACAGGTATCTTGTTCTTCCCGCGCATAAAGAACAACTTTGAAGTGAACAAAAATCGCATTCAGCTTTACTGCAACCAGGTATTTGTAATGGATACAGTTGAAGGTGTAGTTCCAGACTTCTTGATGCTTCTACAAGGTGTGATTGATTCACCGGATATACCACTTAACGTATCACGTTCATATCTACAGAGTGATAGTTCAGTCAAAAAAATCGCTACTTATATCACAAAGAAAGTTTCTTCACGCCTTGAGGATATATTCAAGAATAATCGTAGCGATTTTGAGGAAAAGTGGGACGACATTAAGATTTTCATTGAATATGGCATGCTGACAGATGAAAAATTCTGTGATGCTGCAATGAAATTTGCCCTTCTCAAAGACACGGAAGGAAAGCACTATACTTTTGACGAGTACAAGACCCTTATCCAGCCAGAACAGACGGACAAGGAAGGTAATTTGATATACCTTTATGCAACAGACAAGGTTGCCCAATATAACTATATCAAGGCAGCGTCAGACAAGGGTTATAATGTATTGCTGATGGACGGTCAACTTGACAGCCACTTCATCCAGCTTCTGGAGCGCAAATTTGAGAAGTCACACTTCAGCCGTGTAGATGGTGATGTGATTGAAAACCTGATTCAGAAAGAAGACAAAAAAGAGGTAAACCTTACAGCGGTTGAGCGCAATACTCTAACAACTCTCTTCAATTCACAGCTGCCAAAAGTGGAAGGCAGTAACTTCCTTGTGTCATTTGAAGCACTGTCAGGTGATGCTAATCCTATTATCATCACTCAAAATGAGTACATGAGACGAATGAAAGAAATGGCAGCAATGCAGCCAGGTATGAGTTTCTATGGTGAACTTCCGGACAGCTATAACTTGATAGTCAATGTGGAGCATCCGCTTGTGACAAAAGTAAAGGAAGAAGCTCTTAAGGCGCTTTCAACTCAAGTTCAGCCAATTGAGGATGAAATTTTAGCAAAGAATGCTGAAATTGAAGATATAAGAGGCAGCGTAAAGGACAATGAAACTCTGAATGAAGAGCAACAAAAGCGCATAAATACTATTGAGGCAGAAGTTCGTCAAGACAGAGATAAGCTAAATACACTAATCACAGACTATGCTTCTCAGCAGCCAGTAATCGGTCAGCTTATAGACCTTGCGCTCCTTGGCAACGGACTTCTTCGAGGTGAAGACCTAAGCAAATTCATCTCTCGCTCTATCAGCCTGCTTTAAAATTATATAATCAGACTTGATATTATGATACATAAATAGCGTGTTCAAAAAAGTGGACACGCTATTTTTTTGTATGAAATATTGTTTACTTTTTTCTGTCGAAAAAGAAATATTGCACTGAAGTCATGAGAATGCCTCCAATAGGTGCCGTGACAGCAGCTTGCTTCCAGTGTATTTCATCTTCGAAAAAGAATTGCCCTGTTAATAATATGGCAAACAGTATTATCGTAGCTACAAAAAATTGTATTGCTATAAGTTTCATCTCTTAAGTAATCTATAGTCTGTTAATAATCTGCATTGTGACACAATGCAATGAGCCATGCTGACGGATGAGCGCATTGCAATCAACAGGTACACAAGCTTTATCCTTAAAAACAGAGCTAATTTGCTCAATAGCAATACTGTCTTTTTCCTGACCATAAACGGGAATAAAAACAGCTTTATCTGTCACAAGATAGTTTGCATAGGTAGCTGGAAGTCGCTCTCCATCTTCGTAAATGGGGTCGGGTAGTGGTACCGGCACTAATGAGAATGAGTTTCCGTCTGTGTCCGAAAACTCCCGGAGTTGAGACTCCATAGCAGACAGAGCGGCATAATGCTCGTCTTTGGCATCATCACACTTTACATATATAATTGTATTGTCAGGAGCAAGACGTGCCAAGGTGTCAATATGGCTATCGGTATCATCACCTGCGAGATATCCATGGTCAAGCCAAAGAATTTTTTTAATATTAAGCGCAGCCTTAAGGTATTCTTCAATCTCAGCCTTAGACTTATCACCATTCCTGTTTTTGGAAAGAAGGCATTCCGATGTGGTAAGAAGCAGTCCCTTGCCGTCGGTCTCAATAGAACCACCTTCTAAAACAAATCCAAGGTGATTTTGGTAATTTCCATTTAAGGCATTTATAGCTACAAGGTTTGAAGTGATAAGGTTGTCTTTATCAGCAGCAAATTTCAGTCCCCAAGCATTAAATTTAAAGTCTAATAGAGTAGGGAGTCCTTTGGAGTCAACAAGAGTGATGGGACCAAAATCACGCGCCCAGGTGTCATTTGTGGGCATTTGGAAAATGGTCACGTTATTCATCACTTCAGTTGGTAAATGTTTTTTGACAATTTCAGCATCCGGAACTACAATAATCACAGGTGAAAATTCAGAGATTGCAGAAACCAATTTAATGTAGCAGCCAGTGACACGGTCGAGCATATATTCCCAGTCTGTCCCGGCATGTGGCCAAGAAAGAAGTACAGCATCACACTTTTCCCATTCAGCAGGGAAACGCAAATTGTAGTTATTGGTCATAATCTGTCAAAGAGTCATATTTTTCTTCGCGATTAGAAATGTACTCTTCAGCATAGTCACTGAAGCCTTTACGCTCTGTATAGCCCATTTCATCACACCAATCCTTGTATTCTCTTCGCAAATCTGTGTCATCGGCAAGCATACGTTTGAACTCAGCCTCAGCTATATCTATTGCTCCGGATTGATGAATGATGTTCTCTATTAGTTCATTAAAGTCTGTCATTTCTCAAGTAGGATTGTTATTAGATTTAATATTGTCAATTCACTTAGTTAGAGATAAAAATGAAGAAATCATATCTCATTGCAAAATTATAATTTATTTCTGAATAATATATAAATAAATTGTTAAAATAAGTTTAAAAGATATTACTTCTATTTTAGCATAATAGTGGCAACATTTTTACCGTCATCATATGAAAATTTCATCATGCCATCTATTGCTTTAAGTCTACGTTGTATATTGTCTTGTCCAAGTCCGAATGCTTGCATAGGGTTGAATTTCGTGCCATTGTCTATAATAGAAATAGACTTTGGGCGTATTTTAACGATAATGTTTGTAGCAGCAGAATGTTTACGAATGTTCTGCAGCAGTACTTGTATTATCCTATAAATATGAAAGCAAGTAGTCTTATCAATATCCGGTTCAATACCACAATCCACACCAACTAACCCATTGCTTTTTGCAGCCAAGGCATATACTAATATACTAAGTGTAACATCTTCAAAGCGTGGTGGCATGAGGCTATGTGAAATGTCACGAACATCTGTATTGAGTTCGTTAAGTAATCGCATTATTTCTTCTTTGCCTACATTTTCACTTTGCATAAGCATGCAAATGCCAGTCAGGTCACTGCAGATGCAGTCGCGCAGCTCTGCTGCAAGCCTTGCGCGCTCTTGCTCAATAGCATCTATTTGTCCTTTTAAATAGCGAAGTTCAGTTTCTCTCTTTTGTCTACTTCTACTAATTCTCCACCAGAAAAAGATTGCTATGATAACTAACGCTATAATACCTATATAAATCACAGTCCATAGTTGTTGCACCTCCTTTTCCGCTTCAAGACGCTTAGCATCAGATTGTAAAAGTGCAGTTTCATACTTTACATTAAGCTCACTCATTTGGCGGTCAGTTTCAATAACCTGAAGCGAGTCTAAAATTGGTGTAGAACGCTCGTATGTATTTGAGACATTTTCAGGTTCGCCAATATTATTTCCATATAGAGTAAAATCTAATGCCAAACATACGCAGATAAATACATTACGCAATAAGTAATAAAAATTTGCTTTCATAAAATAGAAAAAGATGTTATAATTTATTTAATTCAATATTATTTAAAAGTGTAACACATTTATTTTCAGTCTCATTCCACTCTTGCTCAGGAATGGAATTTCGTGTAATTCCCCCTCCGGCATATACACTGTAAGAAGTTTTACCAAAATTCATACATCTAAGGTTAACATGGGCAATAAATCTGCGCCCAGTTTCGAACGCAATATATCCTCCATAGCACCGGCGAGAATGTGCTTCGAGCTTATTAATGTGTTTTACTGCATCTTTCAATGGAAAGCCACAAAGCGCCGGGGTAGGGGATAAAGAGTCAATTAGACCAATATAGTCACCATTTTCAATATTGCCACTAAAAACGTCGCAAATATGTGCAACAGGCTCGAATCTCACATCACGTTCATGCTTAATTCTGAAAGAAATATTTCTTTCAGTCAGAGTTTCAGCAATGTACTTGGCAACATAATTCTGCTCTATTACGTTTTTATCGTCCCATTCTTCGTCAATAGTTCCTTTGCGAGTACCGGCAAGCGACATTGTTGAGAAGTTATTGCTCTCTTTGTCAAAATCAAGCAATAATTCAGGAGACGTGCCAAGCCATGCTCCGGTTTGAGGAGTAAAATACATAAATCGAAAAGTATCGTGATAGCACTGAAACTGCCTTACAGCGAGAGAAATGTAATCTATATGCACATTATCTTCAGTAATTACGCGGGAAATCACAGTCTTACCATTTGTCTTTTGCAAATCTGCAATCAATAATTTTAGCCCAGAAAGATATTCATCCTTATCTGTGGATATTGGAAAGTCATTTTCATGAATATCAAAATGGTAGTTAGAGTTAAGTATATCTTTAGCAGATTTTTCGCGATAAATCCTGACAGCCGATGCATATTTTTGAAGCCATGGGACAACAAGAAAACATTGGTCGCTTTTTCTGCCAGTAGGGTTTGCAAAAAAAGTATAGTGCTCTATTCCCGGAAGTGCAAAAAGGACAAATGGGATATTATTTCTCAGGCACTTGTCAGCAGCTTGCAGGGATGTAATGTCGCTTTCACTGAGATTTCCCAGAGACTGAAGATAAGAATAATTATGAGTTTGACCTATCATTCTGCAATTTTACCTATCAGTTCGAATGGCATAGCCGCCGTGATTTTAACATCGTAAAAATTGCCAATTACCAAATCTGTGTCAGAGTTGATAAGAACAACAGGGTCAACCTCAGGAGAATCATATTGAGTTCTGCCGACATACATATCTCCTTCAATACCATCGATAACAACTTTTTGTATAGTGCCGACCTTTTGCTCCTGAATTTCAAGGGAAATTTGCTCCTGAATGGACATAAGTTCATCAAGCCTTGCTTGTTTAACTTCATCCGGTATGCTATCCTCAAAATTCTTTGCAGCAAACGTATCTTCCTCTTCGCAGTATGCAAAAGCGCCCATTCGTTCAAATCGCATATCTTTTACAAATTGCAGCAAGTCCTGAAACTCCTGTTCGCCTTCACCTGGAAATCCGACCATGAGGGTTGTGCGGATATGGATTCCAGGTACTTTTTCACGAATTAGATTTATAAGCTCTACCGTTTGGGCACCGGAAAAGTGTCGGCGCATGTTATCAAGCACTTTATCACTTGAATGCTGAAGGGCGATATC